>NZ_QAIJ01000220.1:0-8046 GCF_003060985.1 Stenotrophomonas sp. HMWF023 | reverse complement strand
GCGCAGGCGACGCCGGTTGCGGGCGCGGTGCAGTTGCGCCCCCCGCGTCCTGGCCTGCGGCTCCGGCACCGGCGGCTGCAGCGGCAGCCGCTTCGGCTCCGGCCTGGTCGCCGCCGCCTTCCTGTGCAGCACGGCCGACGAATTCAATCTGTACGCGCTCACCCTCGCTGCCCTGCTCGTCCGGTGAAGAGGTGCGGATCACCGCCACCCACAGCAGCAACAGGAAGAACAACAGATGCAGCAGCGCGCTGAGCAGCGCCGATGTCCAGCGCATCCAGCGCTGGTCGCGAGGCGCCGGATCCCAGTCCTGCCAGAACAGGCGGCGCAGGGACGCCCATGGTCCCAGCGCCGGCAATTGCCCCGGGGAACCTGGCAGCGGTCGCGGCAGCAGCACCGCGATCACTTCGCGCGCGTGCAACGGACGTGGCAGCGGCGTCAGCGTCCGCAGCCAGATCGCCCAGCCGTACGGCAGGCCGGTGTTCTTCTCGAGGATGGGCGGTCGCTGCTGGCGCGCCAGCAGCAGGTCGATGAGTTGCTCGGCTCTGGGCAGAGGCACGCGTTGGCGATCAGGCGGCGTTGCCGCGCGGAATATACGGGGCGTGGCCGCTGTCATGATCGGTAGCGTCACGCACGGCGGTCACTCCGGGCACACGGCCCATCAGGGTCTTCTCGATGCCCTGCTTGAGGGTGACGTCGGCCATGCCGCAGCCTTGGCAGCCACCACCGAAGCGCAACAACACGACGCCTTCGGCCGAGACTTCCTGCACGGCCACCTTGCCGCCATGCGAGGCGAGCTGCGGATTGACTTCGTTTTCCACCACCCAATGCACGCGCTCGACCAGCGAGGCGGCATCGCCGGGCGCTTCGCCCTTGATCCGCGGCGCTTTGATCGTCAGCTGCTGGGTGCCGGCCGTACCGGGCACGATGTCGATCTCCGCGCCGTCGAGCCAGCCAACGCTGGTGGCGTCGACATAGAGCGTGAAGCCATCACAGTCCACCGCCCACTCGTCACCGAGCAGGTCGGTCGGCTCGGCGAACTCCAGCCGGGCGTCGGCACGCGGGGTTCCGGGTTCGACCGCACTCAAGCGCACGCCCATGCCGGGCACGCCCTCGCGTTCGATCAGCTTGCGGAAATGGGTCTGGGCAGTGTCGGAGATCTGGATCATCAGGCTATTCTAGCCAAGTAAGCGTCAGCCGCTCATTCGTTTTATACACCGGCCGGCGCATTGTTCAGTCAACACGAGGTGGAGGAACCCATGGCCGACCTGATTCCGCTGGCACAGGCCCGTTGCGTGCCGCGCAAAGGCAGCGACCACAAGCTGGGCGAGGCCCGCCTGGCCGAACTGCTGCCGCAGGTCCCCGGCTGGGAGTTGGCCGAGGCCGGCCAGGCGCTGGTGCGCACGTTCCGCTTCAAGGATTACTACGCCACCATGGCCTTCGTGAACGCGCTGGCCTGGATCGCCCACGGCGAGGACCATCACCCGGACCTCGGCGTTCACTACGACCGTGCCGTCGTCCGCTACTCCACCCACGACGTGGGCGGCCTGAGCGAGAACGACTTCATCTGCGCAGCGAAGACTTCAGCCCTGACGGAGCAACTGAAATGAACGTGCGATTGCTGAGCCTGCCCCTGCTTGCCGTGACCAGCCTGGCCGGCTGTGGCACCTCCGAGCCGCCGGCGGCGCCGGCTGCGGCCCCCACCGAAGTGGCTGCGGTGAAGACCCCGCCGCCGCAATACCCGCTTGAACTGGCCTGCACCGGCGTGGGCGGCACCAGCACCTTCAAGGTGGTGATCGGCACCGACGGCAAACCCAGCGAGGTCACCCTGCTGACCGGCGCGGGCAACCCGCAGCTGGACGATCTGGCCAAGGCCGCCGTGCAGGGCTGGCAGTTCAAGGCCGCCACCCGCAATGGCGAGGCCGTGCCGGCCACGATCCAGGTGCCGGTCAGCTTCAACCCGCCGCAGCCGAAGCCGGACCAGTGCTTCGCCATCGAAGAAAGCCTGCGCCGCGGCGGCTGATCGCCTGCCGGTGACGAGGCCAGCCGACGCCCGCCTCGCCTTTGCCGCCCCGGCCCGTGCCGGGGCGATTGCTTGATGACAAGGAACGCGTCGGAACATGCTGCAGATCCCCCCCGAAAACATCTGGATCGCCCTGGCGGTCACCCTCGCTGCGGGCCTTGCCACCGCCATCGGCAGCCTGCTGGTGCTGTTCTCGCGCCGCCCCAATCCGCGCCTGCTGGCCTTCGGCCTGGCCTTTGCCGGCGGCGCGATGGTGTATGTCTCGCTGTCGGAGATCCTCAACAAATCCATCGCCTCGTTCGCGCTGGCCTATGGTGAACGCACCGGCTTCACCTACGGCACCCTCGCCTTCCTGCTGGGTGTAGTGGTGATCGTGTTGATCGACCACTTCATTCCCAACCCGCATGACAGCCTGGACAAGCAGGACCCGGCGTTCCGCGAGAACAGCCGCGAATACCTGAAACGGGTCGCCCTGCTGACCTCGGTGGCGATCACCGCACACAACTTCCCGGAGGGGCTGGCGACGTTCTTCGCAACGCTGGAGAGCCCGTCGGTGGGCATGCCGCTGGCCTTCGCCATTGCCATCCACAACATTCCCGAGGGCATCGCCATTGCGGTGCCGGTGTACTTCGCCACGCAGAACAAGTTCTACGCGTTCGCCGCCAGCCTGCTGTCAGGCCTGGCCGAACCGGTCGGCGCGGCGATCGGCTATGTGCTGCTGTCCGGCTCCCTGTCCCACGCCACGTTCGGCTGGGTATTCGGCCTGATTGCCGGTGTGATGGTGTTCCTGGCGCTGGACGAGCTGCTGCCGGCGGCGAAGCGCTACGCCAAGGGGCACGAGACTGTCTACGGGCTGGTGGCGGGCATGGGTACGCTGGCGATCAGCCTGGTGCTGTTCAAGTGGTGAAGGGTGTCCGGCCAACGGGCTGAGCCCCCTCGCGGCTGGCTGAGCGGGATTCTGCGGTTGGGCCGGGCGAGGTGGGTTTGCGGGGGACGCCGTAAACCCATCCATGGGGGCTTGGGCGCGCCATCCATGGCGCTTACACCCCCGCAAACCCACCTCGCCCGGCCTCGGACAGGCTACGTGCGTGCCAGCCGCGCGATGAAAGAATGAAAAGCGAAGCCCGCGCTGCGCGCGTGAGTCGAGCCTCGCTCGACTCCACAAAGGCTGCGAGCGGCCATGGGTCTACGCTGCGGCTGTCGGGTCCGCCTTGTAGCGAGCCGAGCACCGCAGGTCCGGCGAGGGCGAAGAGGCGCGGGTGTCTGAGCGCAGCGAGTTCCGCGCCGCCCCTCGGCGGAGCGAGGAGCACAGGGTACCGGCGCGCAGCGCCGGCTCGCGGATGGCGGCGTGTTTCTTTGGTTACTTTCTTTGCACGAGCAAAGAAAGTGACAAGCCCACTCATCGCAGGGGAACGACGGCACCGACCAAGCCCCCGGCGCCGCCGAACTGCCGTCAGCGGAGTCTGTCCAGCGCCTCGACCAGCTCATCCGCCAGCGGCGCACTCAGCACATACGGGCTCTTGCCGTCGTCCAGCGCGAACTCCAGCGACGCGGCATGCAGGAACAGGCGCTTCAGCCCGATCTGCTCACGAAGCCGCTTGTTGACCGCAGGATCGCCGTATTTGTCGTCTCCGGCCACAGGATGCCCCAGATGCTGGGCATGCACGCGGATCTGGTGGGTGCGGCCGGTTTCGATGCGCACCTCGCAGTAGGAATGGCCGCCTTTGCGCTCCAGCACCCGGAAATGGCTGATGGATTCCTTGCCGATCGCATTGACCTGCACATGACGCTCGCCGCCCTGGCGCAGGCCTACGTGCAACGGCGCATCGACCGTCATCACACCGTCCGGCATGCGCCCGGCAAGCAGGGTCAGGTAGCGCTTGCGGATGCCGGAGCCGTGGTCTTCGCGCAGCAGCGCCTGCAGCTCGCTCAGCGCCGAACGCTTCTTGGCCACGATCAACAGGCCCGAGGTGTCACGGTCCAGCCGGTGGACCAGCTCCAGGGTCTGCCCGGGGCGCAGGGCACGCAGGGTCTCGATGGCGCCGAAGCTGATGCCGCTGCCGCCATGGCTGGCGACGCCGGTCGGCTTGTTCAGCGCCAGCAGGCGGGCGTCTTCGAAGACGATGGCCTGCTCCAGCCTACGCATGAACGCCTCGGGCGGACCCGCCTTGTCTCCCTCTTCAGTGAGACGAACGGGCGGTATCCGCACTTCGTCGCCAGCCTCCAGCTTGCGCTCGGCCTTGGCGCGGCCGCCATTGACGCGTACCTGGCCGCTGCGGACCAGCTTGTAGACAAGGCTGCGCGGGGCACCTTTGAGCTGGCCGAGCAGGAAATTGTCCAGGCGCTGGCCGGCACGGTCGGCCGGAACGGTGATCATGCGCACGGAAGGCTTGTCGCCGGCCGGCTTGGTAGGGTCTTGTGCAGTCATCAGCCTGTTTATTCTGTTACACTCGGGGGGCGAGATAAGGGATTGATTTCGTTGGAAGTTACTCAGGGCCAGAAGCCCCGCTTCCGACGAATCCGGCACAGTGCGCGACCACCGCCCGCGGGGCGGCCATGTTAGCGGCTCACCGGCGTTCCCGGCCATCGCCGATTGCCTGACACGCAGTCGCGCTGAACATGTCCCGTGCGGCGCTCCAGCCTGGCTGACAGCTGCCTCCGGCCCTGTAACACCCAAAACCAGAAAATTGAAGCGCTCCCGCGGCCTGCCGTGGTGTCGTAGCGCTGGAAACCCAAGCCGCCCTCCCCGCGCTTGCGCGAATGGGCGGCGAGCCGTGTCCAGAGGCGAAACTCCATGGCGTTCCGCGCGGTAGCCGCTTGCGAGGAACGCAACAATGAAGCGAATGCTGATCAACGCCACGCAGGCTGAAGAGCTGCGTGTTGCCATCGTGGATGGCCAGTCGTTGTATGACATCGACATCGAGCAGCCGTCCAAGGAACAGAAGAAGTCCAACATCTACAAGGGCCGGATCTTCCGCATCGAGCCCTCGCTGGAAGCGGCCTTCGTTGAATACGGTGGCGGCCGCCACGGCTTCCTGCCGCTGAAGGAAATCTCCCGCGATTACTTCCAGGCCGGTGTCGACCACAACAAGGCCGGCATCCGCGAGCTGCTGAGGGAAGGCCAGGAAATCGTCGTCCAGGTGGACAAGGAAGAACGTGGCAACAAGGGCGCTGCCCTGACCACGTTCATCTCCCTGGCCGGCCGCTACATGGTGCTGATGCCGAATTCGCCCAGCGCCGGCGGTGTCTCCCGTCGCATCGAGGGTGAAGACCGGGCCGCCCTGAAGGACGCCCTGGACAAGCTGAACATCCCCGACGAAATGGGCGTCATCATCCGTACCGCCGGCGTCGGCCGCGATGCGGAAGAGCTGCAGTGGGATCTGGATTACCTGCTGAACGTCTGGCGCGCCATCGCCGAAGCCGCCCTGAGCAAGCCGGCCCCATTCCTGATCTACCAGGAATCGCGCCTGATCGTGCGCGCCCTGCGTGACTACCTGCGCGCCGACATCGGCGAGATCCTGGTGGACACCGAGGAGATGTACGAGCACGCCAAGGAGTTCATGCAGCAGGTGATGCCGCAGACCCTGCGCAAGCTCAAGCATTACAAGGACGACATCCCGCTGTTCAACCGCTTCCAGATCGAATCGCAGATCGAAGGCGCCTACGAGCGCAACGTGCGCCTGCCGTCGGGCGGCTCGATCGTGGTCGACCAGACCGAAGCGCTGACTGCCGTCGACGTCAACTCCTCGCGCGCCACCAAGGGCAGCGACATCGAGGACACCGCGTTCCAGACCAACCTGGAAGCGGCCGAAGAAGTGGCCCGCCAGCTGCGCCTGCGCGACCTCGGCGGCCTGGTGGTGATCGATTTCATCGACATGGCGTCCAACAAGCACCAGCGCGAAGTCGAGAACCGCCTGGCGAATGCGCTCAAGTACGACCGTGCACGCGTGCAGGTCGGTCGCATCTCGCGCTTCGGCCTGCTGGAAATGAGCCGCCAGCGCCTGCGCCCGAGCCTGGGCGAATCCAGCCAGATCGTCTGCCCGCGTTGCGACGGCCATGGCCGCATGCGCAGCGTCGAGTCGCTGTCGCTGTCGATCATCCGCGTTGCTGAAGAGCATGCGATGAAGGAGAACACCGGACAGGTGCTGGTACAGGCCCCGGTGGAGATCGCCAATTACCTGCTGAACGAAAAGCGCGGCGCGCTGGGCGAAATCGAGAAGCGCCACGAGGCGCCGATCGTGATCGTTGCCGACGAGCAGCTGCACACCCCGCATTACACCGTCACCCGCCTGCGCGACAACGAACTGGGCGAGGAAAGCGGCAAGCCAAGCTACCAGCGCGGTACCCCGCGCAAGCTGCCGGTACACGCGCTGACCAAGGGTCAGCTGAACATCCCGCCGCCGATGGTGACCCAGGTCAAGCACAACTCCCCCGCCCCGGTGCGGGACGAAGTGGAACCGACCGCAGCGCCGGCACCCGCGCCGGTGGCCGCAGTGGCTCCGGCCGCTGCCGCCAGCGGTGGTGTGGTTGGTTGGCTGAAGCGCATCTTTGGCGGCGAGCCCGCTCCCGCTCCTGCACCGGCACCGGCCGCGCGCCAGCAGCAGGATGGCGGCCGCCGTGACCGCAACAAGGATCGCAACAAGGACCGCAAGGACCGTCGCGAGGACAGCCGTGGCAACGGCGGCAATGGCAATGCGCAGCAGCAGAAGGACGGCGGCAACCGCAAGGACCGCGGTGAGCAGCGCAAGGATGGCCGCAACGGCGGCAACGGCAACGGCGGCAGCCAGGCCAATGGCAATGCCCCGCAGCAGCAGCCGCAGCAGCAGGGCAAGCCGAAGGATGCCCAGCAGCAGCCGCAGCAGAACAAGCCGCGCAACGAACAGGGCCAGGGTCAGGGCCAGCAGCAGCCGAAGCTGAAGCAGCCGAAGCAGCCGCGCCCGCAGGACGGTGACAAGCCGGCCGAGAAGCCGCAGCGTGCCGCTGCCGAAGCCCCGGTCGATGTCGTGACTGCAGCAGCCGCTGTGACTGCCACGACCGCGGTTGTGGCCACGGTCGCAGTGCAGGAAGAGAAAGCACTGGTACCCGCCGTTGCCACTGAAAACGTGGTCGACACTGTCGCGGCCGTGGATACCGCCGCCGCCGCGACCGACACCGAGGTCGTGGTTACGACCGGCGCTACCGAAGAGGCTGCAGCCGATGCCGCAGGCGATCAGACCGGCGAAGGCGCAACGCGCCGCCGCCGTGGTCGTCGCGGTGGTCGTCGTCGTCGTCGTGGTGGTGCCGAGAACGCCGCAGGCGGCGACGTGCTGGGTGATGATCTGGACGACGGCGATGATGCCGAGGGCGACGACAACGACGGCGATTCCGTCGAGCACAGCGCCCAAGCTTCGGTGGACGCCCCGGTTGCCGCCGCGCACCCGTCGCGTTCGCAGCCGGAATTCGACTTCGATGACGAAGTCGAGCCGGCCACCGCTGACGCCGGCAAGCCAGCACGTGCACCGGTTGCGGTAGCCGCCGCAGTTGCTCCGGTCGCTGCCGTCAGCAGCGCCGTAGTCGAAGCAGCCGCTCCGGTGGCAGCCACGGTGCAGACCCCGGCTCCGGTCGAAGCCGTTGCCAAGGCCGAACCGACCCCGTCGCCGGTACAGACCAGCATGCTGGATGCCATCGATGCGGCGACGCCCGTGCAGCCCGCACCCGAAGCGGCTCCGGTGATCGAGGCGAAGCCGCCGATGGTCGAGACCGCTGCCGTGGTCGAAGCAGCCCCGGTCGCTGAACCGACCGTCGTGGTCGAAGCCGCTCCGGTGGCCGAGCCGAAGCCGGTGGTAGCCGACGTCGCGCCGGTGGTGGAAGCTGCTCCGGCAGTCGAACCGAAGGCCGAGGTTGAAGTCGCCCCGATGGTCGAGGAGCCGGCAACCCCGGTGGCTGTCGAAGCCGCACCGGTGGAAGCCGCTGCACCGGTGGCCGATCCGGTCGTGCCGGCATCGGTCGACCCGATTGCCGATGGCCATGCCGACGCTGCCGCACAG
>NZ_QAIJ01000219.1:4323-6277 GCF_003060985.1 Stenotrophomonas sp. HMWF023 | reverse complement strand
CCCGCCGGCCCAGCACCGGCCGAGCCCACCACCGAACAGGACACCGAGTAATGCGCCACCTGGCCCTGCCCTTCTACTGCGCCGTCATCGTCTTGCTGCTGCTGGCGCTGCTCGCGCGTGCCATCTACACCGATGCCGCGTCGTTCCTCATCCCTTTCGGCGCAGGCATCGCCTACTTCACCTGGTGCGGCGTGCATGACCTCCGGCGCAACTGGCCCGCCTTCCGCGAGGAAATGCGGCAGCGCGCGGAAGAACGACAGCGCGCGCCGATGCCCGCAGACGACACCCACTGAGCAACCGCCCGCCCGAGCAACCGGGCTCCGCGCCGGCCGGACTTCCACAAGCCGGCTACCCACTTCCGCCATTGATCGAGAGCAGCCATGACCGCTTCCGTCGTTGTCGATTTCAACCATGAAGCCGAGTTCCCCAAGTTGGACAACGGCGAGCGCCCCCGGATCGAACTAATTCGCGAACAGGTCGCCAGCTACGTGGAGGGCTACACCGTAGCCAAGGGGCACAGGCCCGCCCGCATCGTTCTGCAGGCTTCGGACCTCTTGCACTGCCAGCGCAGGGTCAGGGGCCGCATGCAGAGGCCCCACCGCGATCAGGCAAAGGCCGAGTGGCAGGAGCGCCGCAAAGCCGGGTCCAAGGAGCGTTGGCGGGACGCCAAGCCCGAGCCCGTCGCGCTGGACGGCATGACCTGGTGCGGGATCCCCATCGAAGGCGTCGGCTACAGCCGCCATCGCGCGGTCGACAAGGCCTGATCCATGGCGAAGTCCGCGCAGCTGGACATTTTCGATGACGACCCCGGGCGCGAAGCACGCGCATGGCGGATCCAAGCCGAAGAGGCGCTGCGGGCCTTCCAGTTCCCCGACGCGGTGCGCTTGGACCGACACGCCTATTACGTGGCCAGGGCCGAGGAACTGGAGAAACGGGCAGGCAGGCCGGATCCAGCGCCACCCACGCTTTCAACTGTGCGCCCGGGCGGGTGCATTCAACTTCCAAAGGACGAACGCTGATGACCAGCGAGCAGAGCACCGCGCCGAGCTACAACACAGGCGGCATTGAACTGACCGCATGCCAGTTGCATGAAGCACTGCTGATGGCAGGAACTCCGGAACTTGGTGTGCCATTCGAAGATCGCGGCCGCGTCCGCATTTTCCAGAGCGAGACAGGGCATAGCGGCCCTGGACTGTATTGCGAGTGCGTTGATGTGGAGGAAGAGGGCTGCATCCTGTTGGATGGAACCTCTCCGGCCATCGCCTCGCCCGCGCAGGCCGTGGACCTGGGGCAGCTTCCCCATGGCATCCGCCTGATCGAGATTCCCGGCCGCAAGAACCTCGATCCGATCAACGTGTTCGTGCAGGACTACGAGCTGGGCCGTGGCCGCATCGTCGTCACCTGCTATGGACAGGCATGGTGCGGGTTCTGGGGCGCCATGGGCGACCGCACCGTGATGCAATTCGTCGCTGCCTGCGACGCCGACTACGTCGCCGGGAACATGCTCAGCGGCCGGCATGAGCGCGTGCTTAAGCGTGAGCGCGACTACGTGGAGCGTATCGCCACTGAGGTGATCGCTGAGTTCCGCGTCCTGATCGACAGCCAGGCGGCGAGCCGTGACTAGCGCCTCACAGATCGATCAGATGGCGAGCAAGCGCATGGGCAGCCTCAAAGGCCTCCTCCAAGGTCTCGAAGCTGTGATCGTTGTCTTCCCGCGATGGAAGACCGTCAACGTTAACTTCGGCCACCGCGTATGCACCGCCGTGCCAGTGGTCTACAGCGACATCGTAAGAAGTGCCTTTGTAGGAGCCGGAGGCGCGGTATCGATCGAGGGTATCGCTCATGAATGAAGATCCGGTCGAATTGGTCATTCCGATACTAAACGGTAGCAGGCCGTCGAAAAAGCCATTGAAGGATTATGGCTGGCAAGCCAAGCACACCGCCCGCGTGCTGC
>NZ_QAIJ01000219.1:949-4313 GCF_003060985.1 Stenotrophomonas sp. HMWF023 | reverse complement strand
GCACGCCGGTACGGCCACGGCTTTTGGTTCGCCTTTCGCGCCGCACAGCGGGCACGCATGCGTGCCACTGCCCCCGCCCCACTGCCAGCATTGTCGTGCGCACCAGCGCTGCCGGCCCAACTGGACCTGTTCGCATGACCGCCACATCGTTCCCCAGCAACCCGGCCGCGGTCATTGATGCCACCAAGGCATCGTCGCGGACTGCTGCCATTGTCTCCGAGCTTTGCCGTGTCAATCCGGCTGGCCCACCGATGCCCGCCGACCGCGCCCATGCACTTGGGCATGCACTGAAAGACGAGCTCTACTCGTCCCATGTGGCCCGGTGGGAGTACCGCCACAAGGACGACGTTGGCCCCGCCTGCTGGATGCAAGCCGATGCCGCGCAGGTCTGCTACGCGAATACGCGTGGCCTGGTCATTCGCGCTCTGTTCGAAAAGCCACGCGTGCCGCAGCCGGAGAAGGAGCACGTGTTCCAGAACCGCACCTGCACCGTGTGTGGCGACCCCGAAGACTGGGCCGGCCCTGACTGCATGCCGCCGGCGCCGCCGGTAGATCCGCGCAGTCGGCTTCCGTTCGACCCGCGCTGGATGCTGCAGCCGCTGCAGTGGCTGCGTGACGCCGGCCCCATTGCCCTCAACCGTTTCGACCGGGAACACCGGTCCAGAGAAGCTGCCTTCCTGTTCGAGCAGCTGGAAGCCTTCATCAAGGAGTGCGAAAAGCCATGACTCAGAAGCAGATCAGCCATCCCGAAGGCCTGGCCAACTGCGCCGCCTGCCACCGCGCGCGCCACATCCACGACGAGCGGCGAGCGAGCGCAGGTGGGGGTCACCTGGTCGAATGCTGCTGTAGGTCGACCAGCAAGAAGGCAGACGCCGATGCGGCGTTGGCCGAGTGGCGTCGGATCAACAGGCCGGCGCGGAGCCCGCGTGCTGCGCCGATCGGGGCCGGTAACGTTGTGCAGTTCAAGCTCAGCTTGGCCGAGCAATCACAAAAACCGGAGCGCGCGACGGGAGGCAGACATGGGCGCGGCTGAAAAGCTGGAAGAGTTGCTGTCACTGGACCGCGTGCGGCAGATGACCGGCATGGGCACCACCTTCATATACGGCGAGATCAAGGCCGGCCGCTTTCCGCGATCAATCCGCATCGGAAGGCGCGCACTCTGGATACAATCCGAGGTGCAAGGCTGGGTTCGGCAGCAGATCGCCCTGAATCGGCCTGTGCAGGTGGATGGGTAAGCGGGCGGGTGGCAATAGCTGAGACAAAGAAAAAGCCCCTATTTCTAGGGGCTTTTCGAAAATTCTGGCGGAGAGAGTGGGATTCGAACCCACGGAAGGTTTAACCCTTCGCCGGTTTTCAAGACCGGTGCCTTAAACCGCTCGGCCATCTCTCCAATCGGGTCCCGGTCGCCCGGGCAGCGCCGTATTCTCGCACGTGAAGGGCATTTGCCCAAGACCACCCTTGCCCCTGCCCTTCGCATCCGGCACGGTGGGGTCTTCACCGCAATCGGAGCCCCCATGGCCCACCTCGACCTGGCCAACCTGCGCACCTGCCTGCTGGACGATACCCAGCTGGCCGCAGTTTCCCTGCACCGCACGTTCGCCGGCCATCTGCCGGTCAGCAGCGGGCACCTGGTGGTCTGCGACCCGCTTGTCCAGGCCGAGGCACCGGCGCTGGCCGACTACACTGCGCCGGTGGGCCGGCATCCAGTCGAGATCATCGTGCACAGCGGCCGCCCAGCACTGGCCGTGGTGTGGTTCAAGCCGCGCGCGGTACTGAGCGCTTCCGCCCTGCACTGGCAGATGGCGCGCTGGACCACGCAGGACCTGACCGGCCTGGAAGACGACAGCTTCATCGGCTACCCGGTCGACGCCGGCATCGGCTGCTTCATGGACACCGACACCCAGCAAGCGCTGCTGGCCTTGATCGAGCAGGCCAATGGCGACGAAGACAGCGCGTGGTCCGATGCGCTGATCGACCACGATGGCCTGGATGAAGGCGCCGAGTACCGCCCGTGGGGCGAGGACTCCCCGCATGGACTGGTGGTGTTCACCAGTGGCTGGGGCGATGGCGTCTATCCCAGCTACTGGGCGCTGGATACCTCCGGCATTCCGGTAGCCTTGGTCACCGATTTCCTGTGCATCCAGAGCGGCGACGGGCGCGACGAACGTGAGATCGCCGACCAAACTTATCGCGACAGCCTGCCACCCGAAGAAGCCGAGGCGCTAGCGCGGCTGGTGGCCGCCGTAGAGCGTAATGACACAGATGTGCTGCGAGACCTGCTGAAGGATGCGCCACAGCGCGCCAACCAGATCGAACCCGGATGCGGCGGCACCGCACTGTTCGAAGCGATCCGCCTGGATCTCCCGCAGGCGTTGCGGGTGCTGCTGCAGGGCGGCGCACTGCCTGCGATGCCCGAGCGCCTGCACATGAGCAAGGTGACCGGCTATCTGGACTACGCGCGCTTCCTGAAGAAGCCACGCAGCGCGGAACTGATGGCAGTGCTGGAGGCACCGGTCGTTGCCGAGCCCACAGCGTCGGCGCAGCCGCGACGCAGCTTCTGGGACCGGTTGTTCCGGCGGAGGTGACCGGCACCGGAAACCGCAACGCCGGGCATGGCCCGGCGCTACGTTTCAAGGATCGGCGTCGCCGCCGAGGAAGCAGGCCTCAGCCCGCGTCCACTGCCAACGCACCCAGCGCACTGGCCTTGATGCGCTCCTTGGCCTTCTCGCAGGCACCACCGCAATCCAGGCGCGAGGCCTCCAGCTGCGGCGGCAGGTGCTCGGCCAGGAAGTCGATGAACACCCGCACCGCCGGCAGCAGGCCGCGGCGCGAGGCGAACACGGCATGGCACACGCCCTGCGGCAGCGACCAGTCCGGCAGCACCACTTCCAGCTCGCCGTTGCGCACAGCATCGGCGCAGACGGTTTCCGGCAGCATGGTGATGCCGAAGCCGTCCTTCACCATGCTTTGCAGCAGCGGGAAGTCGAAACCGGCCACGCGCGGCTGCAGGTCCACCCGGCGTACCGCGCCTTCCGGTCCATGCAGCTCCCAGCGCTGGCGCGCTTCGTCCTCACTGATGCTCAGGGTGACGTGGTTTGCCAGTTCTTCCGGGTCCTTCGGGCGACCGGCGCGGTCCAGGTACTTCGGGCTGGCCACCAGCAGTTCCTGCACCTGGCCGAAGCTGCGCATCACCAGGCTGCCATCGTCATCAAGGCGCGAACGCACGCGCAGGGCCACGTCGTAGCCTTCGTTGATGATGTCCACGCGGCGGTTGCTGATGTTCAGCTGCAGCCGCACCTTCGGGTACTGCTCGAGGAACTTGGGCAGCAGCTTGGGCAGCTGCATCTGCGCCAGCGATACCGGC
>NZ_QAIJ01000219.1:0-939 GCF_003060985.1 Stenotrophomonas sp. HMWF023 | reverse complement strand
GTCCACCACCTCGCGCGCGGCCTGCGCCTCAGCCAGCATGGTCTGGGCGTGGCGGTGCACGCTGGTGCCGACATCGGTAACGGCAAAGCGGCGCGTGGAGCGCTGCAGCAGGCGCACGCCCAGGTCGGTTTCCAGCTGGCTGATGCGGCGGCTCAGGCGCGACTTGGGGATACCCAGTGCGCGCTCGGCGGCGGCGAAACCGCCGTGGTCGACCACCATCGCGAAGTAGTACAGATCATTCAGGTCATGCATACCCGAGTTCCATTAGTAGAACAATACGCGGCATTCAACCACCTTTATCCCGCCCTTGCAACAACCTATTGTTCTCTCCGTCGGCGGCAAGCCCGCCACCTCTCCCGAACATAGGTACTGCCATGAAGCTTCTGCACATCGACGCCAGCGTGCTTGGCGACAACTCCGTCTCCCGCCACCTGACCGCCGCCGTGGTGGCCCAGTTCAAGCAGCAGATCGACGGCCTGCAGGTTGATTATCGCGATCTTGACGCCAATCCGGTACCGCATCTGCGCAGCGGTTCGCTGGCCAAGACCGATGCCGCCGAGGCTGCCGATGCTGAACAGGTGCTCGAGCAGTTCCTGGCTGCCGACATCGTGGTGATCGGCGCGCCGATGTACAACTTCAGCGTGCCCTCCACCCTGAAGGCCTGGATCGACCGCGTGGCGGTGGCCGGGCGCACCTTCAAGTACACCGAGAACGGCCCGGTGGGCCTGGCCGGTGGCAAGCGGGTGATCGTGGTCAGCAGCCGTGGCGGCATCTATACCGATTCTCCTGCCGACTTCCAGGAGCCCTTCCTGCGCCAGACGTTCGCCTTCTGGGGCATCAACGACATCGAGTTCGTGCGTGCCGAGGGCATCGCCTACTCGCCGCAGCACCGCGAAGACGCGATTGCCGGTGCGATGGCAGCGCTGCCGTCGCATGAGG
>NZ_QAIJ01000003.1:0-2753 GCF_003060985.1 Stenotrophomonas sp. HMWF023 | reverse complement strand
CCATCGTTGAACGCATCGAAGTGCTGGAAGACGGCGCGTCGTCGCTGTACGGCTCCGATGCCATCGCCGGTGTGGTCAACATCATCACCCGCCGCGATTTCGATGGCGGCCAGGTGACGTTGAACTATGGCCAGTACGGCAAGGGCGATGGCACGCAGAAGGGCGTGGACCTGGCCTGGGGCAAGAGTGGCGACCGTTACAGCCTGTTCCTGGGGGCGAGCTGGACCAAGCAGGACCCGGTATATGCCAAGGACCGCGAGCAGTCGCGCTTCCCGATCCCCGGCACCGGCCTGGCCTTCGGCAGCGGCGGCATCCCGCAGGGACGCTTTGCCTTCGTCGATCCCAACACCGGCGCCGAACAGGACATCGTGCCCAACACCGGCGTGAGCAGCCCGCGTTACGACGGTAGCGCCGGCTGCAACCGCACCGACGACTACCACTGCTTCACCAGCGCCGACCGCTTCAACTTCGCCGAATACAACATGGTGCTGACACCATCGGAGCGTAAGGGCCTGTTCGGCCAGTTCCGTTTCGACATCACCGACAACGTGCAGTGGTACGTCAAGGCACTGGGCAACCGCCGCGAGTCGACCAACCAGGCCGGCCCGGAGCCGCTGTTCTTCGGTCCCGATGGCGCCACCGGCAATCCGCTGGCCGACAACATCGTGGTCTCGGCACTGAACCCGTACAACCCGTTCGGCTTCGACCTGGTGTCGTCGGGCAACATGAGCCTGATCGGTCGCCGCCCGGTGGAAGGCGGCGCGCGCGTGTTCGAGCAGCAGGTGGACACCACGTACTTCGCCACCGGCCTGGTCGGCAACTTCCAGGCGGCCGACCGCAGCTGGTACTGGGACGTCAACGGCATGTACAGCAAGAACAAGGCCGAGCAGACCAACTACGGCAGCTACAACATCTACAACGTCAACATGGCGCTGGGTGATCCGGCCGTGTGCGCGGCCACGCCAGGCTGCGTGCCGCTGAACATCTTCGGTGGCGCAGGCTCGATCACCCCGGACATGCTGCGCTGGATCCAGCCGGTAGTGCGCGACCGCAGCCAGAATGAACTGAGCCTGTTCACCGCCAACCTGTCCAGCGATCTGTTCACCCTGCCGGCCGGTCCGGTGTCCTTCGCCACCGGCCTCGAACACCGCAAGTACAAAGGCTCGTACCAGCCTGACCCGCTGACGGTGATCGGCCACTACAACGGCGTACCGTCGCAGCCGACGTCCGGTTCCTACGACGTCAATGAAGCGTACCTGGAGCTGAGCGTGCCGATCTTCGCCGACTCGGCACTGGGCAAGAAGCTGGACCTGAGCCTGGCCGGCCGCTACTCGGATTACTCGACCTTCGGCGGTGAGTTCACGCCCAAGTACGGCCTGCGCTGGCAGGTGACCGATGACTTCGTGCTGCGTACCACCTACGCCGAAGGCTTCCGCGCACCGTCGATCGGTGAGCTGTACGGTTCGGCTGCGCGCGCCGACCTGCAGTTGTTCGATCCCTGCTCAGTGGGCCTGGGTGGCACGCCGCCACGTGGCAGTGCGGCCAACTGTGCCTCGCTGGGCGTGCCGACCGGCTTCCAGCAAGCCAACTCGCAGATCTCGGTGACCACCGGCGGTAACCGCGAGCTGGAACCGGAGCGGTCGCGCAGCTTCAGTGCCGGCTTCGTGTGGAGCCCCTGGTTCGGCAACGATGCGTCGTGGTCGGAACGCTTCGACGTGGAAGTGACCTTCTATCGCCACAACATCGATGGCGCGATCCAGGCGATCAACGCGCAGACCCAGTTGGACCTGTGCGTGGATACGCTGGACCCGATCTACTGCGACGGCATCACCCGTGCCAGTACCGGTGCGGTCAGCAGCTTCAACAACCGCCTGACCAACCTGGGTTCGATCAAGACCGACGGCTGGGATGTGGACCTGTTCTGGACCCTGCCGCAGAGCTCGATCGGCCAGTTCAAGCTGGGCTGGAAGAACACGTTCGTCGGTCGCTATGAGGCCACCGGTGCGGCCGGCCAGCGGCAGCCGCAGAAGCCCGGCGTGGAAGTGGCTGACAGTTCGATTCCGGAATGGACCAGCAACGCCAGCATCGGCTGGACGCTGGACAACTGGAGTGCCAACTGGACGGTACGCCACATTTCCGAACTGACCGAAGACTGCGGTGACGCCGTGGCGTTCCCGGTATGCAGCAACCAGGCTGCCGGCACCAACACGCTGTCGGCCACCACCTTCCATGATGCGCAGGTGGGCTACAAGATCGACTGGATGAAGGGGCTGCAGCTGACGGCCGGTCTGAACAACGTGTTCGACAAGGATCCGCCGATCTGCCTGTCGTGCTCGTTGAACGGCTATGACGCCTCGACCTACGACATCCCGCGTGGCCGCTACTGGTACCTGCGCGCGGACCTGCGGTTCTGATGTGAGGACGGCGGCGCCGGGCTCAGCCCGGCGTCCCCATGTGGATGTAGAGCCGAGCTCATGCTCGGCTCGATCGCCCACAACGTTGCGAAAGGCAGCCGAGCATGGGCTCGGCTCTACAGGTGCGGGGCGATCGTGCCCCGCGCCTGCTCAGAACGACCAGGTGAAGGTCAGCGAACCGTTGCGGCCATCGCCATACGCGCCGTAACCGGTGATCTGCGAGTAGTACTTCTTGTCCAGCAGGTTGTTGAGGTTGGCCTGCACGCTGAACTCCGGCGAGATGCGGTAGCGCACGAACGCACTGACCAGTGCATAACCTTCCTGTTCGAAACGACCCAC
>NZ_QAIJ01000218.1:6541-9303 GCF_003060985.1 Stenotrophomonas sp. HMWF023 | reverse complement strand
CGACTTCCGTCACCAGTTCAAGCTGCGTGCTGCGTATGCACTGAACAAGCAGTGGTCGTTTGGCACCACGCTGCAGGTGCAGTCCGGCGGCCCGATCACCGCCTATGGCGTGATGTGGCCGAACGATTCGATTGCCGGCGGCAGCACGTCCAGTGAAGGCAGTGGTGGTGGCACCGGCTGGCTGTGCGTGGCCAACTGTTCCGGCCCGTATGACAAACGCCAGTTCGAATACAGCCCGCGTGGTGCCTTCGGTCGCCTGCCGTGGACCTGGACCATGGGGGCGAACGTGACCTGGCGCCTGCCGGTAGAGGGCATCGACCTGAGTGCCCGACTGTCGGTGTACAACATCTTCAACAACCAGAAGACCATCAACGTGCACCAGCGTTACGAAGCGCAGCCTGGTCAGTACCGCGAGAACACCTTCGCCACCGGTACCCGCTGGCAGGCCCCGCGCTACACCCAGCTGGTGGTGACCTGGAACTTCTGATCGACGAGGATGCGCAGTGCCGGGCGTTGCCCGGCGCTGCCGATGGAGACCGGACGTGTATCGCCTGCTGGCTTTAGCTGCGCTGCTTGCCGCCGCCCCTGCACAGGCAGTGGACAGCGCACGCCTGGATGCCGACATCGCATTCGTGGACCAGCATGAACATCTGCCGGGGCTGGCGATGGCGGTGGTCGAGGATGGCCAGGTTGTCTATCGCCACACCGAAGGAGTGCGCGGTGACGGCGGCCGCATCGACGAGGACACGCTGTTCAAGATCGCCTCCAACAGCAAGGCGATGACCGCCGCGCTGCTGGCCACGCTGGTGGAGCAGGGCAAGCTGCGCTGGGACGATCCGGTGCAGCGCCATCTGCCGGCGTTCCGCATGCATGACCCGTGGGTGGGCGAGCACCTGCAGGTACGCGATCTGCTGATCCACAACAGCGGCCTCGGCCTGGGTGCCGGCGACCTGATGCTGTGGCCCGAGCCCAATGCCTTCACTCGCAGCGACGTCATCGCCGGGCTGGCACACTTGAAGCCGGTCACCAGCTTCCGCAGCGGTTACGCCTACGACAACCTGATGTATGTCGTTGCCGGTGAGGTGGCTGCGGCCGCTGGTGGCAAGCCGTATGACCAGCTGATGCGCGAGCAGGTGTTTGAACCGCTGGGGATGACCCGTTGCCAGGTGGGCGCGTGGTCGGTGAAGCAGGTCGGCAATGTCGCCCAACCGCATGTGCGGCGCGATGGCCGCAACGTGGTGGTCGCTGGTGATGGAGCGCTCAGCCCCGACCTGACGTCGATGGCGGCTGGTGGCATCCGTTGTTCGCTGCGCGACATGACGCGCTGGATGCAGGTGCTGCTGGACCCGTCGCTGGCACCGGCGTGGTTGGGCGCCGAGCAACGCCGCATGCTGTGGACACTGCACATGCCGATGCCGTTGGGCGACCGCCAACGCGACTGGGACAACGCCCGTTTCTACGGTTATGGGCTGGGCTGGCGGGTGTCGGACATGGACGGGCAGTGGAAGGTCGCGCACACCGGTACGCTGTCGGGCATGTATTCCTCGCTGGCGCTGCTGCCGGATCGCAAGTTCGGTGTGGTGATGCTGATCAACGGCGAGGCCGAAGACGCGCGTACCGCGCTGATGCAGTCGACGCTGAAACGGTTCACCGCGCCGGAAGACGCGCAACATGTGGGGTACTACCTGGCCGAGCTGGCCGCCGAACGGGCCGTGCGCGCCGCCACGGGGAGTCGTGCGCCCTCCACCAAGGGCGCGCAACCGGCCGCCGTCACCGACCTGGCGCAATGGCAGGGGCGTTACCGCGATCCCTGGCTGGGCCCTGCCTCGCTGTGTCCCACCGCGAACGGCCTGCGCTTCAGCGTGGACAAGTCGCCCACGCTGCAGGCAACGGTGCAGCAGCTGCAGGGGCGCTGGCTTCTGCAGTGGGATACGCTGGAGCCCTCGGCGCAGGCATGGCTGAATCCCGGCGCAGACACGCCGACGCTGGAGCTGCGCGCCATCGATCCGGAGATCGACTTCAGCTATGACTTCCAGGACCTGCATTTCACTCGTACTGGCGATTGCCCTGGTTTCGACGGCCCACGCCGCTGAGCCACCACGTATCTCGCCCGCCACCGACGCCACTGCAGCGGGGCTGGTGGAGATCCGCACGCTGTCGCCGCGCATCGAAATGGACATCCGCTATGCCGGTGCCAACAACTTCACTGCTGCGCCCGTGCCCGGTTATGAGGCACCTGCATGCTATCTGCTGGCGCCGGTGGCAAAGGCGTTGGCCGATGTGGAGGCCGACCTGCGCGCGCAGGGTTTCGCGCTGCGCCTCTACGATTGCTATCGCCCGGTGCACGCGGTGCAGGCGTTCATGGCCTGGGTGAACGATCCGCAGGAACAGTCGCGCAAGCCACTGCAGTATCCGGATCTGGACAAGCCGCAGCTGCTGAGCGACGGCTACATCGCCGAGCGTTCCGGCCACAGCCGCGGTGCCACCGTGGATCTCGGCCTGCTGGATTGTCGCAGCGGACGCTGTACGCCGACGGACATGGGCACCGACTTCGATTTCTTCGGCCAACGCGCGCATACGCGGGCGCCGGGGTTGAGTGATGCACAGAACGCCAACCGCCAGCAGCTGGTGCAGGCGATGGCACGGCGTGGTTTCGCCAACTATGCGCAGGAGTGGTGGCACTACACGCTGCAACCCGAGCCCGATGCCGGTACTGCCTACGACGTGCCAGTGCGGTAGGGGGTGTCGGCAGGGCTGCGCCC
>NZ_QAIJ01000218.1:0-6531 GCF_003060985.1 Stenotrophomonas sp. HMWF023 | reverse complement strand
GCCGAGGCCACTGCGCGAGCAACAGCAACAGCAACAGCAGAAGCTGGCATTCCGTGGGATGGCGGGGGGGGTCCGGTTGCGGGGGACGCCGTAAATACGTCCCTGTAGGCTTGGCCGCGGCATTCATGCCGCGGACACCCCCGCAACCGGACCCACCCCGCCTTCGACAGATATCCGCAACCTGTCTGGATGGCATTGCTGCTGTTGGCGGGTATCGGCCTTGTGGTGGGTGTCGACCTTGGTCGACACGTAGATCCACGCCATGCGTGGATGATCTTCGATCAATTGTCGAGATATTCGATCTCGATGGAGATTCATCCACGCATGGCGTGAATCCATCAGCCACCGGGAATCTGTCGAAGGCGGGGCGGTGTCGGATTGCGGGGCATCCGCGCCATGGATGGCGCGGCTGAGCCTACAAGGACGTACTTGCGGCGTCCCCGCAATCCGACACCGCCCCGCCATCCCACGGGATGCCGCTGTTGCTGTTGCTGTTGCTTGCGCAGTGGCCTCTGCGGTGCAGGGGCGCAGCCCTGCCGATACCCTTACACTGGCCGCCTTCTCCTGCGTCCCCGCCCGATGAACCTTCCCCTGCATTTCGGCCTGTTTGGTACGCTCGAAGCGGGCCTCATCGCTCTGATGGTCGGCCTGCTGGTGTATTTCCTGTGGCACCACCTGTGCCGGCTGCTGCACTGGACCGTGGGCCATGCGATCGGCTGGTCGTGCGTCATCGCGGTGATCATCTCTGCCGGCATCGACGCCTGGAAACTGTTCTACATGGGCATCGTGCGGCTGGAGTCGCCGCTGTATGCGCGCCTGTTCCTGTCCACCATCCACGATCCGAACGAACTGGGCAGCCGCGTGGTGCTGGAAATCGCCGGTGCGCTCTCCGGTGTTGCATTGGGATGGGTGTTGTTCAGTTCGCGGTCATCGGAAAAAACCGTCGACTGACGCAGGTTTTTCGTTTGCTGCCGGTTAAATCCGGTAGCGCTGAATGCTCGTCTTACTCCCTGCTCACTTCGTACTAACCACCGCGCTAAAGCATGCGTCTGCGTGAGTGGTTAACCATGCGTGTTCGCGTCGATCGCGGCGCAAAATCGATTCAGAAATGCGGTGGCAGGGTAGGTGCCGTGCGGAGACAACGACCGCGCACTACCACCCTTCAGGAGACACCCCAGATGACTATTCGCAACCGCAAGCCCCTGATCGCCCTGATCGTCGCCGCCGGCAGCGTGTTGGCCATCCCGGCGATGGCGCAGACGGCCAAGCAGCAGGCCGCGCATGCACAGAACGAAGCAGCGCAGGCCCAGCAGTCAGCGGCACAGGCAGGCCAGGCCGCCGACCAGGCGACCGATGCGGCCGCGGCAGCATCGGCGCAGGCCAATGGCGGTGGCCAGACCTGGGCCAGCATCGATACCGATGGCAACGGCACCATCAGCAAGAGCGAAGCTCAGGTGAATGCGGGCCTTGCCCAGGTGTTCGACCAGGCTGATGCCAACAAGGACGGCCAGCTGAGCGCCGACGAGTACAAGGCCTATGTGGCCGCCCAGCAGGCCGGTGCCGGCGCGGGTGGCACGACCGCAGGGCAGGGCCGCTGATCCACGGTTGAATTCGGGACAACCGGTGCATGGGCAACCCGGGTGGCTTCGGCCACCCGGGTTTTTTTCGTCATCTCCGCGCCTGTATCCTAGGGCGATGAACACCTCCACGCCTGCGCCTTCGCGCGCCATCGGCCTGGTCGGTTTTGACGGTGACGACACGCTGTGGAAGAGCGAGGACTACTACCGCAAGGCCGAGCAGGATTACCTGGACCTGCTGTCGCGCTACATCGACGTCCACGACACCCAGACCGCCCGCCACCTGCTGGAAGTGCAGCAGCGCCACCTCGGCGTGTTCGGCTACGGGGTGAAGAGCATGACGCTGTCGATGATCGAAGCGGCCATCGAGATCACCTCGCAGCGCATCGAGGCCAAGGACATCCAGCGCATCCTCGACATCGGCCACGACACCCTGCGCCATCCGGTTGAACTGATCGACGGCGTACGCGAGTCGGTGGCGGCCATCGCCGCGCAGTACCCGGTGGTGCTGATCACCAAGGGCGACCTGTTCCACCAGGAAGCCAAGATCAAGGTGGCGGCGCTGTCCGACCTGTTCCCGCGCATCGAGATCGTGTCCGAGAAGGATCCGGAAACCTATGCCCGCGTGCTGGCCGAATTCGACCTGCCGATGCAGCAGTTCGTGATGGTCGGCAATTCGCTGCGCTCGGATATCGAACCGGTGATCACCCTCGGCGGCTGGGGCATCCATACCCCGTACGCGGTGACCTGGGCGCACGAGACCCAGCACGGCGTGGCCGACGACGAACCGCGCATGGTCAACGCCGATAGCGCCTGGGACTGGCCGGCCGCGCTGGCGACGATCGAGGCCAAGGCCGCTGCCGCGGCCTGACACGGCGCGCCCGCTGCGGCAGAATCGGATCATGAAACTGCCACTGCGAGCGCTGCTGTTGTCCCTGCTGCTGGCGCCGGCCATCGTGCTGGCCCAGCAGACCGCCGAACGTTCGGCGACCTACGAGGTGGATACCGGCGACGCCTGGGTCGACACCCAGCTGGCCGACATCAACCACTACGCCGAGCGTTACCCCGATGCCTTCCTCGACGAGGTATCGCGCTATGCCGGTGTACCGCGCGGCTACATCGCCGCGCTGGCCACCACCCACCAGTGGCAGGCCGGTGACATCTACTTCGCCTGCTTCTGGGCCAAGGCCAGTGGCCAGACCTGCCGCGACAGCGTTCGCGCCTTCAGCCAGGACCCCGAGGGCGGCTGGGAGGCGGTGGTGAAGCGGATGCCCGCCAAGCCGCAGAACCTGCACTACCGGGCCGTGCGCCACGCCATCGTGGCCAGTTACCAGCACTGGGACCGGCCGATCACCCTGGATGCCACGCTGAAGCGCCAGCTGAAACGGTAGTGCCGGGCCACGCCCGGCGAGCGCGCAGCGCGGCCCTGGGGTTCGCCGGGCATGGCCCGGCGCTACCGATGTTCTTCATGCTGCTCTGCGTATCGCCGCGGCCGCGCACTCCGGCGACAATACGGGTTCTCGCCGTTCCCCGTTCCCGTAATCGAGTGACTGATGAGCGCCTCTTTCGTTTCGCCTGATGTGATCCGCCGCCTGTTCGCCCAGGCCATGTCCCGCATGTACCGCACCGAAGTGCCGCTGTACGGCACGCTGGTGGAACTGGTGGAGCGGATCAACACCGAGGTCCTGGCGCAGGACCCGGCGCTGGCCGCGCAGCTGCTGCGCAACGACGAGCGCGCCCGCCTGGATGAAGAACGCCATGGCGCGATCCGCGTCGGCACCCCGCAGGAACTGGCGACCCTGCGCCGCCTGTTCGCGGTGATGGGCATGTACCCGGTGGGCTACTACGATCTGTCGGTGGCCGGCGTGCCGGTGCATTCCACGGCCTTCCGCCCGCTGACCGCCGCTGCGCTGGCATTGAACCCGTTCCGCGTGTTCACCTCGCTGCTGCGCCTGGAGCTGATCGAAGACGAGGTGCTGCGTGCGCAGTCGGCCGAGATCCTCGCTCGCCGCCGCATCTTCACCGACGACGCGCTGGCGCTGATCGACCAGGCCGAACGCGATGGTGGCCTGACAGAGGCCGATGCCGAGCGCTTTGTCGAACAGTCGCTGGAGACCTTCCGTTGGCATGGCGACGCCACCGTTGATCTGCCGACCTACCACGCCCTGCACAAGGCGCACCGGCTGGTGGCCGATGTGGTCAGCTTCCGTGGCCCGCACATCAATCACCTGACCCCGCGCACGCTGGACATCGACGCTGCACAGGCGGCAATGATCGAGCACGGCATGGCTGCCAAGGCGGTGATCGAGGGCCCGCCGCGCCGCGCCTGCCCGATCCTGCTGCGGCAGACCAGCTTCAAGGCCCTGGAAGAGGCCGTGCACTTCCCGGACAACGAGGGCGGCGACGCCGGCACCCATACCGCGCGCTTCGGCGAGATCGAACAGCGCGGCCTGGCACTGACCGCGAAGGGCCGCGCGCTGTACGACCAGCTGCTGACGCAGGCGCGCGATGCCGGCGGCGCGGGCAGCACCGGTGGTGACTACGGCCAGCGCCTGCGGGCGGTGTTTGCCAGCTTCCCGGATGACCATGACACCCTGCGCCAGGAAGGCCTGGGCTACTACCGCTACCAGCTGACCGACGCGGGCCGCGCGGCGCCGGAACGCGTGGCCGATCTGCCGGCCGAAGTGCTGGTGGCTGCCGGCCTGGCCACGGCCGATCCGATCGTCTACGAGGACTTCCTGCCGGTCAGTGCCGCAGGCATCTTCCAGTCGAACCTCGGCGGTGGCGAACAGCGCGCATACGCCGCACATGCCAATCGCGAAGCCTTCGAACAGGCGCTGGGCGCGGCGGTGAATGATGAGTTCGAGATCTACGAGCGCATCCAGGCCGAATCGCTGGCGAGCCTGCGCGCCTGATACGACAAACCCGCCGGGCATGGCCCGGCGCTACCAAGGTGCGATGCGGGTAGCGCCGGGCCATGCCCGGCGAACCGATGTCCGTACCTGGGGTCAGATCCCTTTTCGGCCGAAAAGGGCTCTGACCCCGAACGCAATCAGCCTTTCATCGTGCCCGTATCCAGCCATCGCTGGTGCCACGACAATGCCTCCGGCAGCAGGTGCGGGGTGTGCTTGCCGTAACTCTCGCGGCTGGCGCGGTCGAAGTAATCCTGCAGCTGCGCGCGGAAGTCCGGATGCGCGCAGTTGTCGATCAGCACCTGCGCGCGCTTGCGCGGGGTCAGGCCGCGCAGATCGGCCAGGCCCTGTTCGGTCACGATCACCGACACGTCGTGCTCGGTGTGGTCGACGTGGCTGGCCATCGGCACGATCGCCGAAATGGTGCCGTTCTTCGCCGTCGACGGGCTCAGGAACGCCGACAGGAAACCATTGCGCGCGAAGTCGCCCGAACCGCCGATGCCGTTCATGATCCGCGTGCCCATCACGTGCGTCGAATTGACGTTGCCGTAGAGGTCCACCTCGATCATGCCGTTCATGCCGATGCAGCCCAGGCGGCGCACCAGTTCCGGATGGTTGGAGATTTCCTGCGTGCGCATGATGATGCGCTCACGGTAGAAATCGATGTTCTCCTTGAACGTCTCGTTGGCCTGCGGGCTCAGTGCGAAGCCGGTGCACGAGGCATAGCTCAGCACGCCGTCGCGCAGCAGGTCGAGCATGCCGTCCTGGATCACTTCGGTGAACGCGGCCAGGTCGCGGAAACCGCTCTTGGCCAGGCCGGCCAGCACCGCGTTGGGGATGTTGCCCACGCCCGACTGCAGCGGCAGCAGGTTGGCCGGCAGGCGGCCGCGCTTCACTTCGTGCTTGAGGAACTCGATCAGGTGCGAAGCGATCTGCTCGCTGGTCGCATCGATCGGGCTGAACGGGCTGTTGCGGTCCGGGCCGTTGGTGCGCACCACCGCCACGATCTTGTCCGGGTCGCAGCGCAGCGCGGTCTCGCCGATGCGGTCGTTGGCATTGACCAGCGGAATCGGCTTGCGGTGCGGCGGCAGCGCGGTGCCATAGTAGATGTCATGCATGCCGTCGACGCCGGCCGGCTGCCACTCGTTGACCTCGATGATCACTTTCTTGGCCAGGTCCAGCCAGGTCTTGTTGTTACCCAGCGAGGTGGACGGCACCAGCGAACCATCTTCGCGGATGGCCGAGACCTCGACCACGGCGGTATCGATCTCGCCGTAGAAGCCGAACCAGACGTGCTGGGCAACGTGGCTGAGGTGGATGTCGATGTAATCCAGCTTGCCCTCGTTGATGCGGTTGCGCGCATCCGGGTCGCTCTGGAACGGCATGCGCATGGCGATGCCATCGGCCTTGGCCAGCGCGCCATCGAGTTCCGGCGCAGTGGACGCACCGGTCATCAGGCTGATCTGGAAGGGCAGGCCCTGGGCATGCACCGATTCGATGCGGCGGGCCAGTTCCACGGGAACGGCCTTGGGGTAACCGGAGCCGGTAAAGCCGCTCATGGCCACGGTTTCACCGGGCTGGATCAGCGCGGCTGCGGCCTCGGCGGAGACCACGCGGTCACGAAGACGCGCGTTGGCGATGCGATCAACAGTCATGACGACAGCGTTTCTGGGGGGAATCCCGATTATCGGCCATCCCCTGCCGTACGGGGCGTTCTACCTTCGTGGAATGGTGTTTCCGGCAACGCCTCTCCCATACCCGCCGGTTTTGTTTTGCAGTGCAGCGTGCAAAGTACTTTCGTACACCGCACGATGGCCCTGCATCCCGACGTGGGGGAGGGAGCAGAGCCCGCTGGCAGTTCGCTGCAAGCGGGCTTTTTTATTGCCTGTCGCCCAGTATGAATACGTGGTCTGCACTATTGGTAGTGCCGGCCGCTGGCTGGCAACCCCAGCAACCTTCGGCAGGATCGCAGCAACGGGTAACAGCCCTTCGCCGTTGGCAAAGGGATCCGACCCCGCGAGAATCAGGGTATGACCCTCGCC
>NZ_QAIJ01000217.1:27297-27518 GCF_003060985.1 Stenotrophomonas sp. HMWF023 | reverse complement strand
ACAAAAATAATTTCCCGGAACCTGTCGATCCTCGCGCCCCTGGTTCGTTGTAAGAGGGAAGGGCACGCACCCGCAGCCCACCGGAGACCGCAATGAAAGTGATGGTGATCGTCAAAGCCAACGCCGATTCCGAAGCCGGGCGCATGCCCAGCGAACAGGAACTGGCCGCCATGGGCGCCTACAACGAACAACTGGTGGCCGCCGGCATCATGCTCGCCGGG
>NZ_QAIJ01000217.1:22258-27287 GCF_003060985.1 Stenotrophomonas sp. HMWF023 | reverse complement strand
ATGCCACCCAGCGCGGTCGGCGCATTCATTTCGGCAGCGGCACGCCGCGGATCGAGACCGGCCCGTTCGGCCCGGCCGGCGAGCAGATCGCCGGGTTCTGGCTGTGGGAGGTGCGCTCGTTGGACGAGGCCATCGAATGGGCCAGCCGTGCACCCTTCAGTGCGGGCGGTGCCCTCGAGCTGCGCCCGTTGATCTCGGCCGAAGACTTCGGCGAAGCCTTCACCCCTGAATTACAGCAGCAGGAACAGCGTCTGCGTGCACAGCTGGAAGGTTGATCCGATCCATTTCCCCGCCGGGCATGGCCCGGCGCTACCGCCCTGAAACGTACAACGGAGCATTCCCATGAAATTGATTCCCTTCCTCGGTTTCAACGGCCAGGCCCACGATGCAATGGCGTTCTATGCCAAGGCACTCGGCGGCCAGGTCACGTCGGAAATGAAGTACCGCGACATGCCGCCATCCGACGGCTCGCCGGGCTGCAATGAGATGCCGGCAGACACGCTCGACCATGTGGCCCACAGCCAGTTGGAGATCGGCAGCGCGATCGTGATGGCGGCCGATGGCCCCGGCGGCGGCGAGGGTGGTTCGACCACCATCAACGTCGACGTGGACAGCATCGAAGAAGCCGAGCGCGTTTTCGCGGCGCTGGCCGAGGGTGGCCAGGTGCAGATGCCGATCGCCGAAACCTTCTGGGCCCACCGCTGGGGCATGTTGATCGACCGCTACGGCAAGCCGTGGATGGTCAACTGCATGAAGCAGCCCTGATTCTTCTTCCCTCTACCGCAAGGAATCGCACCGATGAGCGCACCGCAACCGCAGATGATCTTCGTCAACCTGCCCGTGCAGGATCTGGAAAAAGCCAAGACGTTCTTCGCCGCACTGGGCTACAGCTTCAACCCGGCTTTCACCGATGAGAACGCCGCCTGCATGGTGGTCAGCGAGAGCATCTTCGTGATGCTGCTGGTCAAGCCGTTCTTCCAGCAGTTCACCGCCAAGGGCATCGCCGATGCGCACACGCAGACTGAAGTGATCACCTGCCTGTCGGCCGACAGCCGCGCGGCGGTGGACACCATGGTGGACAAGGCACTGGCCGCCGGTGCCAGCGAACCGCAGCCGGCGCGCGACTATGGCTTCATGTACCAGCGCGGCTTCCAGGACCTGGATGGGCATCTCTGGGAAATCGCACACATGGACGGCGAGCCGGGCTGACCGGCCGCCGCAGGGAGAATCCCCATGGCTTACGTGGATGCTTACGTTCTGCCGTGCCCGCAGGACAAGGTGGCGGCCTATCGCCGCCTTGCCCGCCAGGCCGGCGCGGTGTGGAAGGACCATGGCGCGCTGCAGTACATGGAATGCGTGGCCGATGACGTGCAACCGGGGAAATCGACGTCGTTCCCGCAGGCGGTGAAGCTCAAGCCGGGCGAAACGGTGATCGTGGCCTTCGTGGTGTTCCGCACGCGCGCGGCGCGTGATCGCATCAACAAGAAGGTGATGGCCGACCCGCGGCTGGCGCATATCGGTCCCAAGGACATGCCGTTCGATACCAAGCGCATGTTCTGGGGCGGCTTCAAGCCGATCGTGGAAGCGTGAACGCCGGTGCTTGTGCAGGCCGGGCCCGCATGCTGTGATCGCTGCATGCACGAGCCCGCCCTGAGCCAGCGCCTGGACACCCTCTGGCGGATGGAATCGCCAGTGTTGATCGCGCGCCTGGCGCGCCTGCTCGGCGGCGACGTCGGTCGCGCCGAAGAGCTGGCCCAGGACACCTGGCTGGCCGCGCTGGAGCGTTGGCCGGCGCAGGGCATCCCGGACAATCCCGGAGCCTGGCTGATGACCACCGCGCGCAACCGTGCCATCGATGTGCTGCGCCAGCACCAGCGGGTTGCGCAGCAGCATGCGCAATGGGGAGAGGAGCTGCATCCGGCCGCATTGCCCGCGCCCGACGACAGCCAAGCCCTGGAAGACGACATCGGCGATGACCTGCTGCGGCTGATGTTCGTGGCGTGTCATCCGGTCCTGCCTGCCGACGCGCGGGTGGCGCTGACCCTGCGCCTGCTGGGCGGGTTGACCACGATCGAAATCGCCCGCGCATTCCTGCAGCCGGAGCCGACCATCGCCCAGCGCATCGTGCGGGCCAAGCGCACGTTGGCGCAGAAGCAGGTTCCGTACGAAGTGCCGCGTGCCGATGCATTGCCGGAACGACTGGCGTCGGTGCTGGAGGCGATCTACCTGGTGTTCAACGAAGGCTATGCGGCCAGTGCGGGCGACGACTGGATGCGACCGGCACTGTGCGCCGAGGCGCTGCGGCTGGCGCGCATTCTGGCCCATCGGATGCCGGCACCGCCGGTGCTGGGTCTGCTGGCGCTGATGGAACTGCAGGCCTCGCGCGCGGCGGCACGCGTGGATGCGCAGGGCGGGCCGATCCTGCTGGACCAGCAGAACCGGGCGCAGTGGGACTGGCTGCAGATCGAACGCGGCCAGCAGGCACTGACGCGCGCGGTGTCCGCAGGCGGCGGCGATGACCCCTACGTGCTGCAGGCACGGATCGCCTTCTGCCATGCCAGCGCGCGTCGCGCCGAGGACACCGACTGGGCGCGGATCGCCGCACTGTATGCGCAGTTGCTGCAGGTGATGCCGTCGCCGGTGGTGGCATTGAACCGGGTGGTGGCGGTGTCGCGCAGCGAAGGTGCGTTCGCGGCGTGGGCGCTGTTGCAGCCCTTGCTGGACGAGCCACGACTGCAGGGCTACGCACCGCTGATGGTGGTGCGCGGTGAGCTGCTGCAGCAGCTGGGGCGGGAGCAGGACGCCCGTGACGCATTTGCCTCGGCGGCGAGCCTGAGCCAGAACCAGGCAGAGCGGACCCTGCTGCGGCGGCGGGCCGGCCTGCCACAGGAAAATTGAAGCCGGCAGGGGCAGCACTTGTCGGTTTGCCCCGGAGCGGCTATGTTTCGCGCCCAGCGGGCGTGTTCGCGCCCGTCTTTCGTGTGTCGTGACCGAGGAGCGGTTGGATGTTTTCAAGGACGAAGAGCGCACCGCGCGCTTTTGCGCGCCTGCTTGCCTATGCCCTGTGCCTGGCCGTATGGCCGTTGGCCAGCCAGGCCGCAGACAAATCGCAGCAGGCCTACTGGGCCGGGTTTGCCTATACCGCTGACGCCGCCGCCGTGCAGGCGACCACTCCGCATGCGCATGCAGTGCTGGAAAAGCGTGGCCTGATCCCGCTCAACCAGGCCCTGGCACAGGCGCTCAAGCGCCGTGCGCCGGCCAACCTGGAACTGATCGACCAGCCGGTGGCGATGCTCGACGGCACCACCAGTGCCGTGGTCCTGGCCGCTGCGCTGGACCGCGAACTGGTGTCGGTCGAACCGATCGGCGACCAGTACAAGGTGCTGGTGGAAGTGGCCCTGCAGGCGCTGTTCTTCGACTTCCGCGAACGCCAGGTGATCGCCTCCTATCCGCTCACCCTGCAGCGTATCGACGTGCAGGAATACCGCCCGGACAGCGACGATATCGACGCGATCGTCGCCGATCTGCTGTACGGCGGTGCCGATACCAGCCTGTCGCAGGTGCTGGCCACGACCCTGGCCCAGGCCAAGCTGCCGGAAGCGGCCACGCGGCGCCTGCAGGTGGGTGCGGTGACCTTGTCCGACGCCACGCTGGCCAAGCTGCCCGACCCGAAGTGGGCCGGTCCGCTGCGTGCCACGCTGGCCCATGAACTGTCCAAGACGCTGTCGTCCAACACCGGTGTCGGCCTGCTGCCACCGGCCTCGGGCCAGGTGATCGGCGGTGCCATGGCGGCGCGCTTTGCCGACGGCAAGGTCTACCAGCTGAAGATCCCCGAAGCGGACTACGTCATCAGCCTGCAGGTGGATGCGCTGAAGAACGGCGTCATCAGTGAAACGCCGGCGATGAAGACGATGCTGTTCGGCGCCTTCTTCACCGCCAAGGTCACCGAGCCGTTCTCCGGCAAGGTGTACTTCGAACAACCGCTGCGCAAGGGCGCCACCAAGGTGGTGCCCGTTACGCAGTGGCAGGTCGACCAGTGGTCGGCCAGCTACGAAACCCTGCTGGCCGGCTTCGATGCCTTCGCCGGCGCCGCCGCCAAGCGTGCCGATTCGCGCGCCTGGCTGGACGAGCAGAAGCCGGGCGGACGCCCGTTGCAGCAACAGACCCAAGCCCTCCAGGAGTTGATCAAATCATGTCGCTGATGCGTACCATCCTGCTCATCCTCATCGCCCTGGCGGTGGCCTCGCCGGTCGCCGCGCAGACCGCCAGCTCGCGCGGTACCGGTTCGGCCAGCTACAGCCTGCGCCTGAGTGCCGATACCCGTGCCCAGGCCCTGAACAAGGCCAAGGCCAATGCACTGGAGGCATACATCGCCGAATCCGGTGCGGCCAAGCTGCGCCTGTTCGAATCGCGTCGCGCCGAATTCCTCGGTGAAATCGACCGCTACGTGCTCAGCGCCGTGCCGCTGTCGGACAACGAAGACAAGAAGGCCAAGACCTACAGCGTCACCGTCCGCGCCGAAATCAACACCACCCTGCTGCAGACCAAGCTGGATGCCGGTTCGGCCGTGGCCGGTGCCACCGCTGCGCAGCGCTCGCTGCTGACCTTCCTGTTCATGGCGCGCTCGCAGGACACCGTGCAGTCGTTCCAGGACAAGGAATACCGCCGCGTTGACGCCAGCAGCAGCTACAGCGAGAACACCCGTGAAGGCGACAGCTTCCGCGGCAACTCGGTCAGCACCAACGGCAGCATCAACCAGAACGGCTCGGTGTCGGTCACCAGCGGCGGCAGCACCACCGCGCGCAGCGACAACATCAGCTGGAAGGTGGCCAACGCCGCCGAGGTCAACACGGCCATGACCGGTGCCTTCAGCGCCGCCGGCTACGAAGTGGTTGAAGCCGAATACGTGGAAGGCGAGTCGCGCGGCCTGCTCAGCATCGAGCGCATCCGCAAGGATTTCAGCACCGGCAACGATCTGTCCGCCGCCACCCTGCGTGATACCGCCAACGGCATCCGCGCGGCGAACATT
>NZ_QAIJ01000217.1:19342-22248 GCF_003060985.1 Stenotrophomonas sp. HMWF023 | reverse complement strand
GTCACCGGCAAGGTGCTGGACGTGACCGGTCGCTTCCCGCGCACCGTGTCGTCGGTGGGTCCGGTGCAGTTCTCCGGTACCGGCCCGAACGAAACCGTCGCCCGCACCAATGCGCTGCAGCTGGCTGCCGAAAAGGCCGCCCAGCAGATGATCAACGAGCTGAACGTCAAGGCGGTCCGCTGACGTTACCGCTGCGCTCGCCGGGCATGGCCCGGCGCTACCGGCTCTGGTGGGTGCCGAGCTTGCTCGGCACTGACCCGCTGCTATCCCCGATCTCGCGTGCCGCATCGCGGCCGTCTCTCCCAAAGGAATCTTCCATGATCCGCAATACCGCTCTCGTCGTTGCCATCGCGGCCGCTACCCTGTCGATGCCGGCCCATGCCCAGTTCGGCAAGCTGAAGGATCTGGCTGGCGCCGCTACCGGTACCTCCAGCAGCAGCGCCAGCGCTGCCGCCCCGGACGAAGCCGCGCAGGAAGCGCTGGTCCGTCGTTTCGTCAGCTCGCAGTCGCACTCGCTGCAGGCACAGACCTCCTTCGCCCGCGCCTTCGGCCTGGCCGAGCAGGTGCAGCTGCTGGAAGCCGAGCGCCAGGCACTGTCGTCGGGTTCGGTGAACGTTGATGCGATGAAGAAGTCGGTCTCGGTCAGCCAGGCCGCACAGGCCGCCATCGACGAGCGCCAGGCCGCACAGCCGGAACTGAATGCTGAATCCAAGCAGCACTACGCCGATGGCCTGGTCTCGCTGCTGTCCTCGGCTGCCGAAGCGCAGAAGCTGAGCGGCGAAGCCAGCGGCTTTGCGGCCGGCATGAAGAACCTGGGTGCCACCCAGATGGCCACCGTTGGCCGCAAGCTGGCTGCTGGTGCCTGGGTTGCCAAGGAATCGCCGGGCTTCATCAAGGGCCTGTACGGCTCGACCAAGTCGGCCGTGACCTTCGCCAAGAAGAGCAAGGTGAAGGTGCCGTCCAACGCCGATTCGATGCTGGATTCGCTCTGATACGAGGCAACTCCGCATGCGTACGACGACTCGATTGATCGGCCTGGGCCTGGCCGCGGCCCTGCTGGCAGCCTGCGGCAAGCAGGATGCACCGGCAGAAGCCGCACCCGCCAAGGACAAGGCCGCCAGTGCACTGGCCAGCAATGCGCCGGTGCAGGAAGCGCCCCTGCGTGGCACGCCGGATTTCGGCGGCACCACCCAGGTCGCGCGCGAAGCCGACGGTATCGGCAGCACCCCGGAACTGGCGGTGCTGGCGGCATTGCAGTCGGCCGTGGCCCAGGTCAACGGCGTACGCGTGGCCAGCCAGATGCAGAGCCTGCGCGCAGGCCTGCATGTGGACGTGGATGGTGAGCACGTCGGCGATATCCGCGCCGACGCGTTCTCCCAGCAGATGATTGCCGGCTCGCAGGGCGCGGTGCTGGGCTATGAAATCCTCTCGCAGGATGAAGTGAGCCAGCTCGACGAAGAAACCATTGCCCGCGTGCGCGCCAGCGACGAAGGCTGGAGCTTCAAGGGTTCGGCATCGGCCAGCGCCTCCGGCGAAGCCTCCGCCAAGGGTGGCTCGGCGTCGGCCAGCGTCAAGGAAAACTACGAAGAACAGGTGAAGGTCGACGCCAAGCGCGGTGCCAGCTCCTTCGATTCGGACGTCACCCGGCGCAGCATGCGCAGCTACTGGAAGGTGCGTGTCCGCGCGCAGATTGCCCAGTACCGTGCGCCGGATGAAGAAGGCAAGCCGAAGATCGTGGTGGCCCTGCCGCGTACCAAGTCGGGCAGTTATGCCGTTGGCGATGGCCGGGTGAATGCCGACGAGGTCGCCCAGGCGATCCGCGCGCGGCTGTCCGACACGCTTACCCAGACCCAGCGATTCATCGTGCTGGACCGCGAGTTCGGCGACGAACTGCAGGCCGAGATCGACCACATCAACAGCGGCAACGTGCGCCTGCAGGACACCGCACGCGTTGGCCAGCAGCTGGCGACCGACCTGATCCTGATTCCGACCATCGAACGTTTCGAGTACCCGCGCAGCGTGCGCAACCTGCGCATGTCCGATCGCCAGGTGACCTCGTACTCCGGTGGCGGCCGCATCACCCTGCGCCTGGTCAATGCCACCACCGGCCAGGTGGTGATGTCCGACAGCTTCGACCACCAGCTGGCCTCGACCGGCCCGAGCACGCTGCCGCGCGTGGTCAACGGCCGCAGCATGGCTGCTTCGATGATGGATTCGCTGTCCGGCCAGATCGGCAGCACGATCGTCACCACGCTGTTCCCGGTGTCGGTGGTGTCCGTCGATGGCGACCAGGTCGTGCTGAGCCAGGGCGGTGACACCGTGCAGGTCGGCCAGCGCTGGCAGGCCGTGCGCCTGGGCGAAGAGCTGAAGGACCCGCAGACCGGGCGTTCGCTCGGCCGCAGCGAGCATCCGTGCTGCACCATCCGCATCGACCGCGTGGCCGCGCAGACCTCCTACGGCACCCTGGAAGAGGGCGTGGACGCGATGCGCGGTGGTTTCCGCCCGGGCCAGATCGAACTGCGCCAGAAGCTCGGTGGCAAGCCCAAGGCAGCCGCCGGCGCAACCGCATCGGCCGCCCCGGCCGCCGCCGCGCGCCCGGCCAGCAAGCCGAAGCCCAAGCCCGCCGCCGCCCCGGCTGAAGACCCGAACTGGTAACACGTCCAAGCAACACACAGATGGGGTCAGAGCCCTTTCCCGCCGGGAAAGGGATCTGACCCCTTCTTGTTTTCGTTTCCACGACATCATCCACGCATGGCGTGGATCTACGTGTCGACCAAGGTCGACACCTACCAACAGCAGCGGTATCAGCAGCAGCGGGAAACTGTCGAAGGCGGGGTGGGGCAGCGTGCGGGGGCGTGAGCCGCATGGATGCGGCGACCGAGCTTACATGGACGTACTTGCAGCGG
>NZ_QAIJ01000217.1:7821-19332 GCF_003060985.1 Stenotrophomonas sp. HMWF023 | reverse complement strand
CTTCATTGCTCTCTCCAGCAGGGAAATCGTTCTGGAGTGTAAGGGGTTCGCCCGGGCGCCGCCCGGGCGAACCCCTTACACTCCAGAACGATTTCCCTGCTGGAGAGAGCAATGAAGCGAGTAGTACTGGGCGTGCTGGCCCTGTCGGTGTCGAGCGCACTGATGGCGGCCACCCCGAAATTCGATGGCGCGCGGATCTCCGCCGACGTCAAGGAACTGGCCTCCGACGCCTATGAAGGCCGCTCACCGGCCACCGCCGGCGAAGAAAAGACCATCGCCTTCCTCAGCAAGCAGTTCGCCGACGCCGGCCTGCAGCCCGGTGGTGACCTGAAGGACGGCAAGCGCCTGTGGACCCAGGCCGTGCCGCTGCGCAAGGGCGACATCGTCGGCACCCCGCAGCTGTCGCTGCAGCAGGGCGGCAAGACCATCACGCTGGAACAGGGCAAGCAGATTGCCGTGCGTGCAGCCATGAACGGCGCCACCACCGTGGATATCAGCAAGGCACCGCTGGTGTTCCTCGGCTATGGCGTGAAGGCGCCGGAGCGCAACTGGGACGACTTCAAGGGCGTGGACCTGAAGGGCAAGATCGCCGTGGTGCTGATCAACGACCCGGACTTCGAAACCGGCAAGGGCGACTTCGACGGCAAGGGCATGACCTGGTATGGCCGTTGGCCGTACAAGTACGAAGAAGGCGCACGCCAGGGCGCACTCGGTGTGCTGATCGTGCATGAGACCGCACCCGCCTCGTATGGCTGGGCCACGGTGGCCGGTTCCAACACCAACACCATGTTCGACGTGGTGCGCGACAACCCAGCCGACAGCCACCCGCTGCTGGAAGGCTGGATCCAGCGCGATCTGGCGGTGGAACTGTTCCGCGCGGCCGGGCAGGATTTCGAAGCATTGAAGAAGAAGGCGCAGCAGCGCGACTTCACTCCGGTAACGCTGGCCGGCGCCAGCCTGGATGCGAAGTACGCGGTGAAGACCGAAGTGATCACCTCGCACAACGTGGCCGCGCGCCTGGAAGGCAGCAAGCATCCGGATGAGACCATCATCTACAGCGCGCACTGGGACCATATCGGCGTGGGCGAACCGGATGCACGCGGCGACCGCATCTTCAACGGCGCGCTGGACAACGCCAGCGGCACCGCCTCGCTGATCGAACTGGCGCGCGGTTTCGCCAAGGCGCCGCGTCCGCAGCGCTCGGTCGTGTTCCTGGCAGTGACGGCCGAGGAGAAGGGCCTGCTGGGTTCGGAATACTACGCAACGCATCCGCTGTATCCGCTGGAAAAGACCGTGGCGATGATCAACATGGATGGCATGGCGCCGTTCGGTCCGTCGCGCGATTTCGGCATCTATGGCGCGGCGCGCTTCGACCTGCTGGACCAGTTGAAGGACGTGGCCAAGGGCTGGGACATCCGCTACACGCCGGACCCGAAGCCGGAGGCCGGCCTGTTCTTCCGCTCCGACCACTTCCCGTTCGCCAAGCGTGGCGTGCCGGCGCTGTCCTGGTCGGCAGGGCAGGACTGGGTGGACGGTGGCGTCGCGGCGGGCAAGAAGGCGTCCGAGGACTACACCGCCAAGCGTTACCACCAGCAGGGCGACGAGTGGCAGCCGGACTGGGTGTTCGCCGGCGCCGCCCGCGACCTGGAAGTGCTGTACACCCTGGGCAACCAGTTGGCCAATTCGCGTGCCTGGCCGAACTGGAGCAAGGACGAGGCGTTCCGCGCCGTGCGTGACACCAGCGCCGACCAGCGCAAATAAGGGCAGGCGCCGGGTCCGCCCGGCGCCTCCCGGGTAGTGCCGGCCGCTGGCCGGCAACCCTGTGGTGCTTGCGGAGGCAATGGGGAGCCGGCCAGCGGCCGGCACTACGTACGGGGCTTCCATCCACCCTTTCCCGGCCTTCGTCGCACACCGCTTGTTTGCGCGAAGGGCCGCTCTATGCTCGGCTCACCCCTTCCACCAAGGCGCCGCCGTGATCGCCAGCTTCTCCCTCATCATCCGTCACCTGTTGGCCTGGGCCGCGGCGCTGTTCGTTGCCGGCATGGTCTGGAGCGGCATCTTCAGCGGCATGCGCGATGGCCCTGGCTGGGTGTTCGGGCTGCTGGTGATGTTCCTGATGATCTCCGCGCTGGGCAGCGCGGTCACCCACGTGCGCCGGGTCTGGCTGGTGGCCGGTCGCCTCGATGGCGCCACGCTGTCCGGCCGCCAGCGCCGGCAGATCGAACTGCCGATGGATGCCGGCCAGGCGTTTGCGGTGGTCGAAGCGGCCGTCGGCGAACTGCCGCGGGTGGAAGAGGTGGAGAGCTCGGCCGGCAGCCTGCAGGTGCGCGCCTATGTGCGCCGCGTGGATGCCTGGAACGGCCGCCAGGCATCGCGCTGGAACCTGCCGGCGCGGCTGGCGATCAAGCGCAACAGTGTGCTGGCCACGGTTACGCCGGGGCAGGGCACCTGCACGGTCACCCTGCTGTTCGAACCGGATGCTGGCTGGTGGGCCGATCTGCTGGCACTGGATGAAGGCAGTAATTACGAGAACGCCGAATCGGTGACCCGCGCGATCAGCCGTCGGGTGGCCGACCAGCGCCGCGACGAGCAGGCCGCTGCCGAACAGACCCAGGTGGAAAAGGAACTGTCGGTCGCGCGCTTGAACCTGCTGCACGCGCAGGTCGAGCCGCACTTCCTGTACAACTCGCTGGCCAATGCGCAGGTGCTGACCCGCACCGACCCCGCGCGCGCTGACCAGATGCTGGGCCACCTGATCCAGTACCTGCGCAGTTCGCTGCCGCAGGTGGATGAGTCGGTGTCCACGCTGGGCGTGGAGCTGGAGCGCACCCGTGCCTACCTGGAAATCCTGCGCATCCGCATGGGCGCCCGGCTGGCGGTGGAAGTGCAGGTGCCCACCGAACTGCACGAAGTGAAGCTGCCGGCGATGGCCCTGCAGACCCTGGTCGAGAACGCGATCAAGCATGGCCTGGAGCCCAAGCCCGGTGGCGGTACGGTCTGGATCCTCGCCCGTGGTTTCGATGACCACGTCACCGTGACCGTCGCCGACGATGGGCTCGGCTTCGGCCAGGGCACCAGCGGTACCGGCATCGGCCTGAAGAACCTGCGCGAGCGCCTGCGCCTGACCTGCGGTGAGCAGGCCGGGGTGGCGATCGTGGCCAATTTCCCCAGCGGTGTGGCCGCCACCATGACCCTGCCGCAGTCGGCCAAGGAACCTCGCCATGCCGCTTGAAGCGTTGATCGCCGAAGACGAGGAGCTGCTGCGGCACTCGCTGGTCGAGCAACTCGAGCGCCTGTGGCCGGAACTGAAGCTGGTGGCCGAATGCGAGGATGGTGCCAGTGCGCTGGAACAGCTGGCCGAGAAGCAGCCGGACATCGCCTTCCTCGACATCCGCATGCCCGGCATCAGCGGCATTGAAGTGGCGCGGGCGTTGGCCGAACTGAGCCCGCGCACCCAGGTGGTGTTCGTCACCGCCTACGACCAGTACGCCATCGATGCATTCGAGCAGGGCGCGATGGATTACCTGCTCAAGCCGGTCAGCGACGAGCGGCTGCTGGCCACGCGCGACCGCATTCTTTCGCGGCTGCCGTCCACGCGCCAGGATGATGCGGTGCTGGAGCGCCTGCTGCAGCGCCTGGGCGCAGGCCCGGTCGCCAACGATCGGCCACCGCTGGCCTGGATCACCGCCAGCAACGGTCGCGATACGCAGCTGATCATGCTCGACGACGTGATCTATTTCCGCGCTGACAACAAGTACACCACGGTGGTCACTGCTGCCGGCGAAAGCCTGCTGCGTACGCCGCTGCGCGAGCTGCTGGAAGTGCTCGATCCGCAGCACTTCCGCCAGGTGCATCGCTCCACCATCGTCAACATGAAGGCCGTCGCAGCGGTCAGCCGCGATGACACCGGCCGCGGTGTGCTGCGCCTGCGCCAGCGTGCGGAAACGCTGGTGGTCAGCCAGCCGTTCATGAGCCTGTTCCGCGGCATGTAGCCGCGGCCTTTGCCATCCACCGAGGAACGAACATGCGCCGTATCCTGCTTGTAGGTGCCGCTGTGCTGGCCATCGCCGGCTGTGGGAAATCCAGCAACACCTCGATCACCCGCACCAATGCCAATGGCGTGGACACGCTGTACAGCAAGAGCACGGTGGTCGATGGCGTGGCGCGTTTTGAATGCATCGCCAGCAGCAGTGGGCAATGCCATTACCTGGTGCTGGCCCCGGGCTGCAGCACCGACGCTGCCTGTGCGACGCCACCGCTGCGCCATTTTGCGGTGGCAGTAGGCAAGACCGAGCAGGTCAGTGGCCTGCCGAAGGACTTCCGCCAGTGCGTCAGCGACGTGCAGAAAGAACAATGCCACCGTGACTGAGCACGGTGGCATTGTGGCTCCCCCCGGATTGCGTTCGGCTCAGTAAGCCGGCTGCAGCGTCATGTCGTGATGGTGTTCGGTTTCACCGACATGATTCAGGCGACCCACCAGTTCGGAGTGCTGCTTCATGCGCCCGATCTCGGTCATGATGCGGATGTCCTCGTGGCGCAGCTCGCGCTTGGCGGTGACCGCCTGCTTGTAATCCAGCACTTCCGGATAATGCTCGGCCAGATCCAGCGCTTCAGCCACGTGTTCGACGCTGTCGGCCTTGGAGGTGATGCGGGCGCGGCTGTTGAAGGCCTTCATCCAGCGCTCGAAACCGGCCGTGCCGTCGAACATGTTGGCCATGAACCAGATCACGAACAGGATCGAGATCCAGGAGCCGAACACCACGACCACGCGGGTGAAGGTGATGTGGTAATCGTCGCGCCACAGGTAGTTGGTGATCAGGCCGAGGATCAGCAGCGAGGCCGCCTGCCATCCGACGATCGAAGTGATCAGCCACTGGCACTTGGCCTGGGCCAGCACCGCCACTTCATCGCGGATCTGCTGTTCGCTGAGGGTACGCCAGTGCGCAACCTGTTTTTCGAACGGGCTGCTGTAGAGCTCGTTGTCGCGAAGCAGTAATCCCAAACCCTTGAACAAAGCAATCATGGCTGGCTCCTTGGTGGAACGTGCGGCGATCTGCAGTGGACGGTGTGGCGGGTTCAGTTCTAGCACTTCCAGCGAGCGGTGCAATGGCCTCAAGCCCACGCGGCACAAGGGTTCTGTCTGAACAGGTGAATATTTGTGCGACGCAGCATTGCTCGCGCGGCCTGCGACAAGATGTCGCAGGGTGAAACGTGCTGCGCGCGCACATGAAACCGATGCTGAGCGGCCGGGCTCGCCGTGCCTGTCGTGATCGCCCAGAATTGGGGTGGACCGCGCAGGACGCGGCCTGTCCCTCCGCCGATCTGGACCCGTGATGCCGCCGTTGCTGCACCGTCTTTCCCGCCCCGTCACCGCGCCGATCCGACGCTGGGTACTGGATGCGTTTCCGCGTGGCCAGAGCGGCATCGACTACGACCACCCGCTGGGCGATCCCGGCTGGTTCGGTGCGGACAGTGTGACCTGGCGGATGCACGCCGAACTGCCTTCGATGCTGGCCGGCGGCCTGTGTGCACTGATGCTGCAGACCCTGCACCCGCGCGCACTGGCCGGTGTCTACGATCATTCCAATTTCCGCCAGGACCTGGTCGGCCGCCTGCGCCGCACCACCGCCTTCGTGGCCGGCACCAGCTACGCACCGGCGGCCGAGGTGGAAGCGCTGGTGGCCAAGGTGCGGCGCATCCACGCGCAGATCCGCGGCCATACCGCGCAGGGCGAGCCGTATGCCGCTGATGAACCGCACCTGCTGACGTGGGTGCATGTGACCGAGGCCTACGGCTTCCTGCAGGGCTATCGTCGCTACGGGCGTGAAGTGCCTGCCGCGATCGCCGACCGCTACTACGACGAGTACCGCTGCGTGGCCGAAGCGCTGGGCGCGGTGGATGTGCCGCGCAGTGCGGCGGAAGTGGATGCGTACTTCTGCGCGCGGCAGCCGGAGCTGGTGGTGGACGAACGCTCGCGCGAAGTGCTGCAGGTGTTGTCCGGCGTGCGTCTGCCGGTGCCAGTGCCCGGTCTGTCGCGGGAGATATTCCTCGGCGCCGGTGCCGCGCTGCTGCCGGACTGGGCCGAGGGCATGCTTGAGCGCAGCACGCGCCAGCGTGCGCAGGCAGCGGCGTCGGCCAAGCTGATGCAGGGCATGGCGCCGCTGTTCCGCCGCGCGCTGCCCGATGGCCTGGCGACCCGTGCCTGCGCACGGGTGGGTGTGCCGGTGGACGTATTGCGCGAGTGGCCGGCATTGCCCCGGTAGACGCCGACCTTGGTCGGCGCGCCGCCGCGCGGCGCCGCATCCACGCATGGCGTGGATCTACTGCACGCCGGCACCATGCGCCGATGACACGGCGCATCCACGCCATGCGTGGATGGCACACGGTAGATCCACGCCATGCGTGGATGACACACGGTAGATCCACGCCATGCGCGGATGACACACGGTAGATCCACGCCATGCGTGGATAGGCCTTACCCGGTCGACTTCAGCCCACGCAACAGCATCTCCAGTGCCGCCGTTGCTTGGCGAAGGCGCGCATCGCCATCTTCACCTTCGGCTATCCAGAACGCTGCTTCGGCCAGGCTCCCGTAGATCAGCGAAGCCAGCGCCTGCGCATCCACCGGCGCGACCACGTTCTGCGCGATCAACTGTTCGATCAATCGCTGCATCGAGTGCACGCAGTGCCGCTGCGATTCCGGTGATGCACCACCGAGCACCGCACGTGCGTCGCGCAGCACGATGCGCTGGATCTCAGGTTCCAGCGCCATCTCCAGGTAGGCACCACAGCGCCGCACGAAGCCGTCCCAGGTATCGGCCGCACCATCGCTGATCGCCTCCAGGCGCGCATCCGTCTCGGCGTCGAGCTGGACGACCACCGCCGCCAGCAGCCCCTTCTTGTCGCCGAAGTGGTGATACAGCGCACCGCGGGTCAGCCCAGCCTGGGCTGTCAGATCGTCCATCGAGGTGGCGGCATAGCCTTGTTCGCTGAACACGCGGCGGGCAGTGGCCAGCAGATTGGCGCGGGTTTCTTCCATCTCGGCGCGGGTGCGACGGACCATCCGGAACTCCTTACATACGAAGTGCATGATTATTTACATACGTCGCGTATGAATGTAGGCTCTTATTCATACGCTCTGTATGTATTGTCGTGGCGCTGCGTGCGCCAGGCAAGTCGCTGCCCTGGAGATTTCGATGGCCACCCCGTACCGCGACCTGTTCGCTGCCCCCGGCACCACCGGCCTTGCCCTGGCCGGGCTGCTGGCACGCCTGCCGCTGCCGATGACCGGCATCGGCCTCATCACCTTGCTGTCGCAGCTGCGCGGCAGTTATGCGTTGGCCGGCGCAGTGTCTGCCACCTTCGTGCTCACCTATGCGCTGCTGTCGCCGCAGGTGTCGCGCTGGGTCGACCGCCATGGGCAGGGCAGGGTGCTGCCGTGGGCCACCGCGGCCAGCGCGACAGGCCTGCTGCTCCTGCTGGCCTGTACAGTGCTGCGGGCACCGGACTGGACCTTGTTCGCCGCGGCGATGCTGGCCGGCTGCATGCCCAGCGTGTCGGCGATGGTGCGCGCGCGCTGGACCGCGATCCACCGCGGCCGCCCGCAACTGCAGACGGCCTATTCGCTGGAGACGGTGTTCGATGAGGTCACCTTCATCGCCGGGCCGCCGTTGTCGGTCGGGCTGTCGGTGGCGGTATGGCCGCAGGCCGGCGTGCTGGCTGCCGCCCTGCTGCTGGTCGTCGGCGTGTCTTTGCTGGTGCTGCAGCGTGGTACTGAACCGCCGTTGCAGACCTGCGAGGGCGCCGCACCGTCGCGCTCCCTGCTGCGGCAACCGGAGATCTGCCTGCTCGCATTGCTGATGCTGGCGATGGGTGTGATCGTCGGCACCGTCGACATCACCAGCGTGGCCTTTGCCGAACAGCGAGGGCAGCCACTGGCAGCCAGCGCGGTGCTGTCGGCCTACGCGCTTGGCAGCTGCGTGGCAGGCCTTCTGTTTGGTGCGCTGAAGCTGCAGGTGCCGTTGCAGCGCCTGTTGCTGCTGGGTGCAGGAGCCACCGCGTTGACCACATTGCCGCTGCTGTTGGTGGGCACCCTGCCTGCACTGGCCGCTGCGGTGCTGCTGGCCGGGCTGGCTTTCGCGCCGACGATGATCGTAGCGATGTCGCTGGTCGAACAGCGCGTGCCCGAATGGCGTCTCACCGAAGGCATGACCTGGTTGCTGGCTGGTCTGAACATCGGCGTGGCACTGGGTGCTGCGTTGTCCGGGCAGAGCGTCGATGCCGGTGGTGTGCGCAGCGGCTTCGTCGTCGCGTTGGTGGCAGGCAGTGTCGTGCTGCTGGTTGCCCTGCTCGCGCAGGGTGCGCTACGCACTTCTGCTTCGTCCACGTCCTCTGCAGGGATGGTCCCGTGAGTACTTCATCTCCCGCGCACGCGGCGCCTGTGCCACGCCATCCGTGGTGGGCCATCTCCGCCGTCGGCCTCGCCACCTTCTCCGTGGTCACCACCGAAATGCTGCCGGTCGGGCTGCTGACCCCCATCGCCGACAGCCTCGGCGCGTCCGTAGGCACCGCCGGTCTGATGATCTCGCTGCCGGCACTGCTGGCGGCGCTGTTCGCACCGCTGGTGGTGATTGCAGCCGGTGGCACTGATCGTCGCCGCATCCTGTGCGCGTTGCTCGGCCTGCTGCTGGTGGCCAACGTCGCCTCGGCACTCGCGCCAGGCATCGGAGGGTTGCTGGCCGCGCGCGTGCTGGTGGGTTTCTGCATGGGCGGCATATGGGCCATCGCCGGCGGACTGGCGGCGCGCCTGGTGCCGTCAGCGCGCATCGGCCTGGCCACCTCGATCATCTTCGGTGGCGTAGCCGCGGCCTCGGTGCTGGGCGTGCCGCTGGGCGCGCTGATCGGCGAGGCGCTGGGATGGCGTTGGGCCTTCGTGGTGATGGCTGCGTTCAGTGCAACCGTCCTGCTGTTGCACCTTTGGGTGGTGCCGGCGTTGCCGGTGGACGGCTCGGTGCGCGCCCGCCAGTTCGTGCAGCAGCTGGGCAACCGCGGCCTGCAGCAGGGGCTGCTGCTCACCCTGCTGCTGGTGGCGGGGCACTTCACCGCGTTCACCTACGTGCGGCCGCTGCTGACCACGCTGGCACACATCGATGCGGCGTGGATCGGAGGCCTGCTGTTTGCCTATGGCATGGCCGGCATCGTCGGCAACTTCATCGTTGGCCTGCTGGCGGCGCGACGTCCGCGCGGGTTGCTGCTGGCCATTGCGCTGGGGTTGCTGCTGACACCGCTGTTGTTACTGTGGATCGGCGGCGCGCCAGCCAGCGGCGTGGTGGTGTTGCTGTTGTGGGGCCTGGCCTATGGCGGGGTATCGGTGGGGTTGATGACATGGATGATGACGGCGGCCCCCAAAGCCGTGGAGATCGCTACGGCACTTTACGTGGGCGTGTTCAACATCGGCATCGCGCTGGGCGCGTGGGGTGGGGGGCTGCTGCTGGATGGCCTCGGGCTGCACGCCAACCTGTGGGCGGCGGCCGGGTTCGCGGCGGCGGCGACGTTGGTCGTGGCGGGTATGCGCAGGCTATAGATCCACGCCATGCGTGGATGGCGAAAAGTGCCAACCAAGGTTGGCGACTACCCATGAAAACGAAACGGGCGCCTTTCGGCGCCCGTTCGCGTTACATCACCAGACCTTGACCCGCTTGTCCGGGGCCAGGTACAGCTTCTGGCCTTCCTTCACTTCGAACGCCGGGTACCAGGCGTCGATGTTGCGTACCGTCAACGCGCGGAACTGGCCCGGTGCATGCACATCGGTCAGCAGCGAGTTGCGCAGCGCCTGCTCGCGGCTCTTGCTGCGCCAGGCCTGGGCGAAGCCGAGGAAGAAGCGCTGGTCGGGGGTGAAACCTTCCAGGGTCTGGCCCGGCTTGCCCTGCAGTGACAACTGGTAGGCGTCGTAGGCGGTGCCCAGGCCAGCGACGTCGGCGATGTTCTCGCCCAGGGTCAGCTTGCCGTTGACGTGCACGCCGGCGAACGGCTCGTAGCTGCTGAACTGCGCGGCCAGCGCATCGCCCGCCGCGTTGAACTGCTTGAGGTCTTCGGTCGTCCACCAGTTGTGCAGCTTGCCGGTGTCGTCAAACAGTGCGCCCGCGTTGTCGAAGCCGTGGCTGATCTCATGGCCGATCACCGCGCCGATCGCACCGTAGTTCACCGCGTCGTCGGCGGCGCCGTCGAAGAACGGCGGCTGCAGGATCGCCGCCGGGAACACCAGGCGGTTTTCCAGCGGCACGTTCATCGCATTGATGGTCTGCGGCAGCATCGCCCACTCGCTGTGGTCGACCGGCTTGCCCAGCTTGGCGATGTTGCGCTGGTACTCGAACAGTTCGGCGCGCTGTGCGTTGCCCAGCGGATCATCACGATGGATTTCCAGGCCGGTGTAGTCGCGCCACTTGTCCGGATACCCCATGCCCACGGTCAGGCCGGCTACCTTGGCCTTGGCGCTGGCCTTGGTCTGCGGTGACATCCAGGCCAGTGCATCGATGCGCTTGGCGAAGGCGGCGATGATGTTCTTCGCCATCTCGTCGGCACGTTCCTTGGTCTTGGCATCGAAGTGCTTTTCGACATAGCGCTTGCCGATGGCCTCGCCGACGGCATGGTTGGCGTCATCCACGGCGCGCTTCCAGCGGTCGCTCTGCTGCGGCGTACCGCTCAGCGCGGTGCCGTGGAAGGCGAAGCGCGCATCGGCGAACTTCTTCGGCAGGTAGGCAGCGGCGCGGTCCAGCGCGTGGAAGGTCATGTAGTCCTTCCAGGCATCCAGCGGCTCGGTGGCCACCAGCTTGGACAGGCCGGCCACGGCCTTGGGCTGCCACACGATGAAGTCCTGCTGCTGGCCAAGCTTGGAGGCGTCCAGGAACGCGGCCCAGTCCATGCCCGGGGCCTTGGCGTTGAAGTCGGCCTGGGTCCAGGGGTTGGCGCCCTTGGTCACGTCATTGGTTTCTTCCTGCGTGGCATGCGCTTGGGCGATCTTCGTTTCCAGGGCGAGGATGCGCTGCGCCTTGCCGGCCGGGTCGGCCACGCCGGCCAGCTGCAGCACCTGCGCGATGTAGGCCTGGTACTGCTTGCGCAGGTCGGCCATGCGGCCACCGCCCAGGTAGAAATCGCGGTCCGGCATGCCCAGGCCGCCCTGCACCAGGTACGGCGCGGTACGGTCCGGCTGCAGCAGGTCCACCGAGACCCACAGGCCAAACAGGCGGTCGGTGTAGAAGTTGGTGGCATTGAGCAGGTCGACATCGGCGCGCACGTCGCCGCCCAGGGCGCGGGCCAGGCCGGCCTTGTCGGCGATCGCATCGATGTTCTTCAGCTGCGGCTGCACCGGCGCCAGGCCGCGCTGTTCGATGCCGGCCTCGTCCATGTAAGCGGCGTAGTAGTCGCCGATCAGCTTGTCTTCGCCGCTGGCCTGGGCGTTGCCGGCGGCACCTTCCAGGATCGCGCGGGTATCGGCCTGGGTCTTTTCGGCGA
>NZ_QAIJ01000217.1:5223-7811 GCF_003060985.1 Stenotrophomonas sp. HMWF023 | reverse complement strand
GTCCATGCCACTGGCATCGAAACCAAAGCTGCCCAGCATCGGCTTGGCGGCAGCGGGTGTCGCCTCGGCTGGCGCGGCGGTGCCGGCGGCCGGATCGGCCGGGCGGTCACAGGCGGCCAGGGACAGGCTGGCAACGATGGCCAGTGCCAGGGTGGGGCGGCGCAGCTTGGACATGGACTTCTCTTGCGGCGGAAAACTCCAAGTCTAATCCGCTGCGGGCTGGCTGGACGTGCCCGGCAGGGCCAGCACTGTGCGTGATCTGGCTGAACACGCAGCAGCGACCTTCACGCGGTCATCGGCGTGGTGCATGCTGCGGGCTGGATGTCTGCAGCACCCGGGGGAGGGCGCATGCAGGACAGGTTGAGGCGTCAAGAATGGCGTCCGCCGGCCGTTGAGGTCGGGGATGTGGAGGAATCGTTCGCGCATGAAGCCAGCCGACTGCCCAGGGAAGACCGACCGATGCCGGCGCTGAGACACGCGCTGGCCCGGCCGTTGCGTGCCATTACCTGGGGCGGCGTGGTGCTGGGCGTGCTGCTGGCGGTCGGCCTGGCCGCGATGCTGGCCAACGATTACCAGCGCCGGCTGGAAGCCGCGCAGCGGCAGAGCCGGGCGTTGGCGGTAGGCAGCGAGCGCCTGTTGGCACTGGAACTGCGCAACCTGGAACGGGCGATGGGGGGCATCGCCGCTGATGCGGCCGAGCTGTTCCGCACAGTGCCTGCGCAGGCGCCCGCGCTGCTGGATGCCGCCATTGCCGGCGTGCTGCGCCGCCACGCCGAACTGCACAGCATTGTCGTGCTCGATACCTACGGCCGCGCCCTGACGGCCGGCAAGGGCGACCTGCAGCTGCCGCTGTGGACCGATCCGCAGCGACGGGGGCAGGGAAGCGCGCTGTACATCGGGCCGCCGCAGCGTGCCAACGACGGCGGCTGGGTGGTGCCGCTGGCGCTGCCGATGGAGGGGGATCGCTGGCTGCTGGCGCGGCTGCGCTGCGGCGAACTGCAGCGGATCGTGGGCGGTCTGGATGTGGGACCGAATGGCCTGGCCTCGATCAGCGACGCCGATGGCTACATGCTGGCCCGTGTCCCCGATCCGCATGGCACCGTCGGCCGCCGTTACACGCTGCCGGCACGCAAGCTGCTGGGCCGGCAGGCAGTGGTTGAACTGGGCAGCATTCCCGGCGCGGTGGACCACATCCCGCGCATCTCCACCATCAGTACCCTCGAACGCAGTCCATTGGCGGTGCAGGTCGGCCTGGCCAACGAGGACGTGCTGAAGCCCTGGTGGCCGTATCTGCAGGCGGCGATCGTGATCGTGCTGGCCTACGTGGCGCTGCTGCTGGTGCTGCTGTACGCGGTGCGCCGCAGCACCCATCGGCAGCAGTCGATGGCCGAAGAACTGCATACCGGCCACGCCGAGCTGCGCCTGGCCCATCAGGTGGGCCGCGTGTGCACCTGGTATGTCGACGAAGACGCTGCGCTGCTGCGCTGGTCACCGCTGGCGCGTGAGATCTTCGGTGTGCAGACCGATGCGTTGCCGGTGGCCGAATTCTTCGCCCGCGTGCACCACGATGACAGCGCACGCATGCAGCAGGCTTTCGACCAGGCCTTCGCCGGCACCGCGGTACTCGACGAAGAATTCCGTCTGGTGTTGCCCGGCGGTGCAGTGCGCTGGGTTGCCGCGCGTGGCCAGCGGGTGGCGGTGGCCGATCGGCAGCGGCGCATGATCGGCGCACTGACCGACCTCAGCGAACGCTACCAGGCGCGCGAGCAGATGCGCCAGGTTGAACGCCGCTTCCGCCTGCTGTTCGATCGCAACCCTGCACCGTTCTGGGTGTTCGATCCGGACACATTGCGCTTCATCGAGGTCAACGAGGCGGCCGTGCAGCAGTATGGCTACAGCCGCGATGAATTCCTGGCGATGAGCATCCTCGACATCCGCCCGCGCGAGGGCTGGGACGAGGTCAAGGGCGCCATCGCCCAGGTGCGCAGTGGTGAACTGCAGGACGCCGCGGTGCGCCTGCATCAGCGCAAGGATGGCAGTGTGTTCGAAGTGCGCGTGCACCTGTCGCAGCTGGATTTCGATGGCCAGCCCGCGTGCCTGGTGCTGGCCGAGGATGTCAGCGAGCGCCTGGCCTACGAACGCGACCTGGCCTATCACGCGCGGCACAACCCAGCCACGGGCCTGCTCAACGTGCGCGCGCTGAGCGAACAGCTGGACGAGCAGTCCGGCGCCTACACCATCGCCTATGTACAGCTGCGCGGCCTGCAGCTGGTGGCCGATACGCTGGGCCGCGAGATCGGCGATGCGGTTCTGCAGTCGATGGCCTCGCGCCTGGGCGGGCTGGGCGCGCGCTTCGGCCTGCTGGCGTTCCAGCCGGCAGAAGACTTCGTGCTGGCCATCGCGCCGGAACACAACACCCAGCGCGTGCTGGACGATCTGCTGCAGATCGTCTCGGCACCGATGCGCGGCCAGGATTCGCTGCACCAGTTCGAACCTCGCATTGGTGTGGCGGTACATGACGCCGATGCAGGCCACAGTGCGGAACAGGCGATCGGCATGGCCGCGCAGGCGGCGCACGCGGCCCGTGC
>NZ_QAIJ01000217.1:1775-5209 GCF_003060985.1 Stenotrophomonas sp. HMWF023 | reverse complement strand
GGCCTGGTTCGATGCGGCGGTGACGACTCGCCTGGCCGACCGCCTGCGTTTGGCCGGGCGCATCCATGCGGCCATCGACAACGAGTTCCAGCTGTACTTCCAGCCGATCCGGCACGCCAGCGATGGCAGCCCGGCGTCACTGGAGGCCCTGCTGCGCTGGCCGCAGGTCGATGGCAGCTTCATCCCGCCCAGCGAGTTCATCCAGTTGTGCGAGGACACCGGCCTGATCCTGGCGTTGGGACGCTGGGTGATCCGCGCGGCGGCACAGGCGCAGCGGCGTCTGGTGGAAGCGGGGTGGGGCGAGCTGTCGATCGCGGTCAACGTGTCGGCGGTGCAGTTCTTCAACAGCGATCTGGTGGCCGAGTTCGCCCGCGCGCAACAGGATTTCGGCCTGGCCCGCGGTGCACTGCATGTGGAGCTGACCGAGAGCAGCCTGATGCGCAAGCCGGCACAGGCGATGCAGACCATGCAGCGCCTGCACGAGCAGGGCATCAGCGTGTCGCTGGACGATTTCGGTACCGGCTACTCGAGCATGTCCTACCTGCAGCACCTGCCGCTGGACATTCTCAAGATCGATCGCAGCTTCGTCGCCGACGTGGAGACCAATCCGCGCAACGCGTCGATCTGCCGGGCGCTGCTGTCGCTGGGCCACAGCATGGGGCTGACGATCATCGCCGAGGGCGTGGAGACGCCGGGGCAGCTGGACTGGCTGGCTGCGCATGGCTGCGACCAGGTGCAGGGTTACCTGCTGGGGCGGCCGGCACCGCTGGAGAAGATCATTGCGCAGCTGGATGAGGTGGCCGCCTAGGCCGCGCTTCGCGCTCGCCGGGCATGGCCCGGCGCTACCGTGTCATGGGCGCGCCTCTGATAGCGCCGGGCCATGCCCGGCGGACGCACCCTCACACCCCGGTTTCCACCAGGTAATCGATGAAGCTGCGCACCTTCGGCGCGAGATGGCTGCGGCTGGTGTAGACGGCAAAGATGCCGATCGGCGCGGCTTCCCATTCCGGCAGGATGCGCACCAGGCGGCCATCGGCGAGGGCCTCGTGCAACAGGAAGTCCGGCTGCAGGATCACGCCCATGCCGGCAATCGCGGCTTCGCGCAGGACATCGCCATTGTTGGCGCGCAGCAGGGTGGTCACTGCCACCTTCACTTCGCCGCCGGGTCCCTGCAGTGGCCAGTGGTCGCCGGCTGCCCAGTAGCTGTAGCCGAGGCAGGTATGCGTCTGCAGATCCTCTGGTGCCTGTGGTGTTCCGTGCGCGGCCAGGTAGGCCGGCGCGGCGCACAGGCTGATCCGCGATTGGCCCAGACGCCGTGCGATCAGGGTTGGGCTGGGTTCTCGGGTGATGCGGATGGCCACGTCGTAGCCTTCTTCAACCATGTCTACCAGGCGATCGGACAGTGCCAGGTCCAGTTCGACCTGCGGGAAGCGCTCGCGGTAGCCGGCCAGCAAGGGACCGAGGCGGGCTATGCCCCAGCTGACCGGCGCATTGATGCGCAGCATGCCGGACGGCTCCAGCGCCTGTGCGCCGATGCTGGCCTCCAGCGCATCGAACTCGGCCAGCAGGCGCACGCACTGCGCGTAATAGGCGGCGCCGGCACTGGTCGGGCTGACCCGGCGGGTGGTGCGGTGGAGCAGGCGGGTGGACAGGCGTTTTTCCAGTGCGGCAACCTGGCGGGTGACCCCGGCCGTGGACATGTCCAGCGCCTGTGCGGCGGCGCTGAAGCCGTTGCGTTCGACCACCGCGACGAACACGCGCATGGCATCCAAGGTGTCCATTGTTGCGCCTTTTGAAATAAATACGGTCGATTCATCGTATTTATCGGCGAGAGAGAGCGCAATAACCTGTGCCTCGTCCCTACCGAGGTGCCCCATGAACGCTACCGCCGCTCCCCTGTCTCCTCTCGCCCCGTATGCCGCGACCCTGCTGCGGCTGGCTCTGGGCGTGTTGTTCCTGGTCCATGCACTGACCAAGCTGCTGGTGTTCACCCCGGCAGGTACCGCTGCCTTCTTCGAGTCGCTGGGCCTGCCCGGCGTCCTGGGCTACCTCACCATCGCCGTTGAACTGACGATTTCCGCAGCGCTGCTGCTCGGCATCTACGCGCGCTGGATCGGCCTGCTCGGTGTGCCGCTGCTGCTGGGCACCATCGTGACGGTGCACGGCGGCAACGGTTTCAGCTTCGCCAACGCGGGCGGTGGTTGGGAATATCCGGCGTTCTGGGCGCTGGCCCTGGTCGTGCTGTTCCTGCTTGGCGATGGCCGCTGGACCCTGCGTTCGCGCTGATCGTCCCCCGGCCCGCTGCCTGTTCCTGTCATTGGAGAAGATCATGTCCCGCCTGCCTTCGCTGTACATCTCCCACGGCTCGCCGATGACCGCCCTGCATCCGGGCCAGGTCGGCGTGCGCCTGGCCGAGCTGGCCCACGACCTGCCCACGCCGCGTGCGATCGTCATCGCCTCGGCGCATTGGCTGGCCCGGCAGCCGCTGGTCGGCAGCCATCCGCAGCCGCCCACCATCCACGATTTCGGTGGCTTTCCACGCGAATTGTTCGAACTGCAGTACCCGGCGCCCGGTGATCCGGCGTTGGCCGAAGACGTGGCGGGCCGCATCGCCGCCGCCGGCCTGCCGGTGGCACTCGATCCGCAACGTGGCCTCGACCACGGCGCGTGGGTACCGCTGCGCCTGCTGCACCCGCAGGCCGACATCCCGGTAGTGCCGCTGTCGATCCAGCCGATGCTGGGCCCGCAGCATCAGTTCGCGCTGGGCCGCGCACTGGCGCCGCTGCGCGAACAGGGCGTGCTGCTGATCGGCTCGGGCAGCATCACCCACAACCTGAACGACTGGGGCAACTACCAGGACGGCAAGGAAGCGCCTTACGTGCGTCCCTTCATCGACTGGGTGGAGCAGCGGCTGGCCGCCAATGACCGCGATGCCCTGTTCGATTACCGCCGACAGGCACCGTTTGCGGAGCTTGCGCACCCCACCGACGAGCATCTGCTGCCGTTGTACTTCGCGATGGGCGCGGCGGGCGAGGGCGGCTTTGGTGCCAAGCGCATCGATGCCGGTATCGATGCCGGCTTCCTGGCGATGGACCTGTACCGCTTCGATGGCGCCGATCGCGCTCAGGATGCGGCGTGAGCCCGCTGCTGCAACCGGTGCTGGAGCGTCCTGCACAAGGAGACGCGCAGGGCCTGGTGGTGCTGTTGCACGGGGTGGGCAGCAATGAGCAGTCGCTGCTTCCGCTGGCCTCGGCCATCGACCCGCGCCTGCACGTGCTGCTGCCGCGCGGCCCACTGGCCTTCGGGCCACAGGCGTTCGGCTGGTTCACGGTACGCTTCGACACGCAGGGGCCGGTGATCGATCCGGCGCAGGCCGAGACCTCGCGACTGCTGCTGGCCGATTGGCTGGCCGGCCAACAGCAGCGGCTGGGACT
>NZ_QAIJ01000217.1:0-1765 GCF_003060985.1 Stenotrophomonas sp. HMWF023 | reverse complement strand
GGCCGGCTTCAGCCAGGGCGGCATCATGGCCGCCAGCGTCGCCCTGACCCAGCCGCAGCGGGTGACATCCTTCGCGATCCTGTGCGGGCGCATCCTGCCGGAAATCGCGCCGAGCATCCCGGCTGATGTGGGCCAGGCCGGGCTGGACGCGCTGGTGGTGCACGGCTACGACGACGACAAGCTGCCCTTCACCCTGGCCGAAGCCGCATCGCACCGGTTGCAGGCACTGGGCGTGGCCCATCAGCTGCGTGGCTACCCGGTCGGCCATGCGTTGTCCGCGGAAATGCAGCGGGACACGCTGGCGTGGCTCGAGCGGCGCTTGCTGTCGCGGTCCTGACGCGCATTCAGATGGCTGGCCGCAGTGGCGGCCTGCTGTGTTAAGTTTTTTCCCGTCCCCCGGCGCACTCCGGTTTTTCCGGCCCCACGCGCCGCTCCTGTGGAAGAAGCATGCACACCATCGAAGTCGTCCTGGCGATGCTGGTGGCCGTTGTCGCCAGCGGTTACCTGGTTCGCGTCCTGCCATTCTCGTTGCCGCTGCCGCTGGTACAGATCGGCCTCGGTGCGGTGATCGCCGGGGTATTCAATCGCGGCCACGCGCTGGAGCCGGAAGTGTTCTTCCTGCTGTTCCTGCCGCCGCTGCTGTTCCTCGATGGCTGGCGCATTCCCAAGCAGGGCCTGTTCCGCGACAAGGGCGCGATCCTCGAACTGGCGTTCGGGCTGGTGGTGTTCACCGTGATCGGCGCGGGCCTGCTGATCCACTGGATGATTCCGGTGATGCCGCTGGCGGTGTGCTTCGCGCTGGCCGCGATCGTGTCACCGACCGACCCGGTGGCCGTCGGTGCGATCGCCGCCAAGGCGCCGATTCCCAAGCGCTTGATGCACATCCTGGAAGGCGAGTCGCTGCTCAACGATGCCTCCGGCCTGGTCTGCTTCCGCTTCGCGGTGGCGGCGGTGATGACCGGTACGTTCTCGTTGGCGACCGCGTCGCTGACCTTCCTGTGGGTGGCGGTGGCCGGCCTGGCCGTCGGCGTGGCGGTCACCCTTGGCGTGTCCACGTTCCAGCGCTGGCTGTGGCGCCGCTTCGGCGAAGAGCCGGGCGCGGCGATGCTGGTCAACCTTCTGATCCCGTTCGCGGCGTACCTGCTGGCTGAAGAGATCAACGCCTCGGGCATTCTTGCTGCGGTGGCAGCGGGCATCTCCATGAGCTACGTGGAAATGACCGGCCGTGTCTCCGGCAGCATGCGCGTGCAGCGCGCCGGCGTCTGGAACATGCTGCAGTTCAGCTTCAACGGCATCATGTTCGTTCTGCTGGGCGAGCAGTTGCCGGGCATTGTCGAACGCGCCACCACCACCATGAACGAGAGCGGCCACCAGAGCGCGTGGTGGCTGCTGGTGTACGTGCTGGTGATCAACGCGACGCTGATCGCGCTGCGCCTGCTGTGGGTGTGGCTGTCGCTGCGCTGGAACCTGCTGCGCGCGCGACGCCGCGGCCTGGAGCATGGCGAGGCACCGAACTGGCGCATCGTGGTGGCCACCTCTGTGGCGGGTGTGCGTGGTGCGATCACCTTGGCCGGTGTGTTGACGCTGCCGCTGCTCCTGCCCGATGGCAGCCCGTTCCCGGCACGTGACCTCGTGATCTTCCTGGCTGCCGCGGTGATCCTGTGCTCGCTTGTCGGCGCCAGCGTGGCGCTGCCGCAGCTGTTGAAAGGCCTGCAGCTGCCGGCCGATTCGGGTGAGCGCAAGGAAGAGGATCTGGCCCGCAAGC
>NZ_QAIJ01000216.1:3325-7724 GCF_003060985.1 Stenotrophomonas sp. HMWF023 | reverse complement strand
ACGCCGTGCTTGACGGCATCGCCAAGGAATTCGGCCCGATCTCGATCCTGGTCAACAACGCCGGCATCACCCGCGACAACCTGCTGATGCGCATGAAGGAAGACGATTGGGCGTCGATCATCGACACCAACCTGACCAGCGTGTTCCGCACCAGCAAGGCCGTCATGCGCGGCATGATGAAGGCGCGCAAGGGCCGCATCATCAACATCGCCTCGGTGGTGGGCGTGACCGGCAACGCCGGCCAGGCCAACTATGCCGCCGCCAAGGCCGGCATCATCGGTTTCTCCAAGTCGCTGGCCAAGGAAATCGGCTCGCGCGGCGTCACCGTCAACGTGGTCGCGCCGGGCTTCATCGACACCGACATGACCAAGGCGCTGCCGGAAGAAGCGCGTACCGCGCTGATCGGCGACATCGCCCTCGAACGCCTGGGTTCGCCGGAGGACATCGCCCATGCGGTGGCCTTCCTGGCCAGCCCGGCTGCCGGCTACATCACCGGCGAAACTCTCCATGTGAACGGCGGCATGTACATGCCGTAAGCAAGGGGCGCAGGGATCGCGCCGCAAGTGATTGATCTGCGAGGATTTTTGCTGCAATGCAAGGTCACGCCGGTTTCCACTACACTATCCCACGGCCATCGCCTTTGATGGCGACCACTTTTTGAACCACTACTCCATCTGGAGCGATATCCCATGAGCACCATCGAAGAACGCGTCAAGAAAATCGTCATCGAACAGCTTGGCGTCAAGGAAGAAGAAGTCACCAACAGCGCATCGTTCGTCGATGACCTGGGCGCTGACTCGCTGGACACCGTCGAGCTGGTGATGGCGCTGGAAGAAGAATTCGAGTGCGAGATCCCGGACGAAGAAGCCGAGAAGATCAGCACCGTGCAGGCTGCGATCACCTACATCACGGCCCACGTCAAGGCCTGATGCAGGACGTCAGTGCGCGCGCGGGCGTTGAGCTCGGCGCGCACGACACCCCATGGGGCCGCTGTTTGCGGCCCCGTGTGTTTGCGTACCACACCGAAGTAAACCGCGTTACCCGCAAAGAACGTTCGGGTCAGGAGAATCAGCAATGAAGCGTCGCGTCGTCGTAACCGGCCTGGGTATGGTCTCGCCGTTGGGCAATGATCTGGCCAGCAGCTGGGAAGGCATCACCCACGGTCGTTCGGGCATCGGTCCGCTGACCAACGTTTCTGATGCCTACCTGGAACGGTTCACCACCAAGATCGCAGGTGAGGTCAAAGGCTTTGACATCACCGCCGACAACGAACTGTTCGGCAAGTACCGGGTCAGCGGCAAGGATGCCAAGAAGATGGACCCGTTCATCCATTACGGCCTCGGTGCCGCCTTCATGGCCCTGCATGATTCGGGCCTGGAGATCACCGACGCCAACGCCGACCGCATTGGCGCCATCGTTGGCGCCGGCATCGGCGGCCTGCTCGGTATCGAAGAGCAGACCATCGAGTTCCACGAAGGGAAGAAGATCTCTCCCTTCTACGTGCCCAAGACCATCATCAACATGCTGCCGGGCCAGCTGAGCATCATCAGCGGCCTGAAGGGCCCGTCGTTCTCGGCGGTCTCGGCGTGCGCCACCTCCAACCATTCCATCGGCACCGCCATGCGCATGATCCAGTACGGCGATGCGGACGTGATGGTGGCCGGCGGTGCCGAACGCGGTTCCTCGCCAACGGCGCTGGGCGGCTTCTGCGCGATGAAGGCGATGAGCACCCGCAACGACGCCCCGGAACAGGCCTCGCGCCCGTGGGACAAGGACCGTGACGGCTTCGTGCTGGGCGACGGCGCCGGCATCCTGATCCTGGAAGAGTACGAGCACGCCAAGGCACGTGGCGCGAAGATCTACTGCGAGCTGGCCGGTTTCGGCGCCAGCTCCGACGCGTACCACATGACCGCGCCGAGCGAGAACGGCGAAGGCGCTGCGCGCTGCATGACCATGGCCCTGAAGGACGCGGGTGTCACCCCGGAACAGGTCGGCTACCTCAACGCACATGGCACCTCGACCCCGCTGGGCGACCTCGGTGAGACCATGGCGATGAAGACCGCTTTCGGCGACCACGCCTACAAGATGATGGTCAGCTCCACCAAGTCGATGACCGGCCACCTGCTCGGCGCTGCCGGCGGCGTGGAAGCGATCTTCTCGGTGCTGGCAATGCGCGACAACGTGATTCCGCCGACCATCAACCTGCAGCAGCCGGGCGAAGGCTGCGACCTGGACTACGTGCCCAACGAAGCACGCCAGGCCAAGGTCGACGTGGTGATGTCCAATGGCTTCGGCTTCGGCGGCACCAACGGCACGCTGATCTTCAAGCGCGTCTGATCGCACCGGCAGCGTCGAGCCAGGCTCGACTCCGCCAACCACGAGGCCGCCGCAAGGCGGCTTCCGTGTATCCGTCTCCCGAACTGGCTGCCATGACCCACGCCCCGCTGATCCACCCGCTGCCGCACCCGATCGACCTGCTGGCCCTGCAGCAGCACGACCCGGCGCGTTTCCCGCTGCTGATGGAGTCCACCGCCTCGGGTACCGCGCAGGGCCGCTGGAGCCTGCTGCTGGCCGCGCAGGGCGATACCCTGCAGCTGGATGCCGATGGCCAGGTGCGCGACCAGCACGGTGCACTGCAGCCCGGCAGTTTCCTGCAGGCGCTGGACCGCGCATGGCAGGCGCAGCGCCTGCCGCACGACGGCGGCCACGCGCTGCCGTTCCGCGGTGGCTGGGCGCTGATGCTGGATTACGAAGTGGCCAGCCAGGTCGAGCCGGTACTGCCGGCGCGCGCACGCGATGACGGTCACCCGACCGCGCTCGCCCTGCGCTGCCCGGCCGCCGTGCTGCATGACCACCAGGCCGACACCAGTTTCCTCATTGCCGAGGCGGGCGAGCAGGCACTGCTGGACACGCTGGTCGCCTTGGTGGCCGGCGAACTGCCGCAGGCCGGGCAGGGCTGGCAGCCGCCGCAGTCGGTCAGCGAAGACGAGCCGCAGCGCTTTACCGATGGCGTGCGGCGGGTGATCGAGTACCTGCGCGCTGGTGATGTGTTCCAGGTGAACCTGTCGCGGCGCTGGAGCGCGCACTTCGCAGCGCCGGTCAGCCCGCAGGCGCTGTACGCGCAGCTGCGACGCGCCAATCCGGCGCCGTTTGCCGGCCTGTTCAGTGCGCACGGCCGGCATGTGGTCAGCTCGTCGCCGGAACGGCTGGTATCGGTGCATGGCGGCCACGCGCAGACGCGCCCGATCGCCGGCACCCGCCCGCGCTTTGAAGGCGACGACGATGCCGCGCGCATCCAGGAGCTGGTCGGCCATCCCAAGGAGCGCGCCGAGCACGTGATGCTGATCGACCTGGAGCGCAACGACCTGGGCCGCATCTGCCTGCCCGGCACGGTCGTCGTGGACGAGCTGATGACCGTGGAAAGCTACGCTCACGTGCACCACATCGTCAGCAACGTCAGCGGCCACCTGCGCGCGGACGTGACCCCGGGCGAAGTGATCGCCGCTACCTTCCCCGGCGGCACCATCACCGGCTGCCCGAAGGTACGCTGCATGCAGATCATCAGCGAGCTGGAGCAGGTGCCGCGCGGCGCGTACACCGGTGCGTTCGGCTGGCTGAACCGCGATGGCGACCTGGACCTGAACATCCTGATCCGCACCGCCGAAGTGGATGGCAACGAGGTCAGCTTCCGTACCGGTGCCGGCATCGTGGTCGACTCGGACCCGGACAAGGAACTGGACGAAACCCGGGCCAAGGCCCGCGGCCTGCTGCGGGCGCTGGGGCAGCAGGGTTGATCGATTGCCGCCGCCGGGCATGGCCCGGCGCTACCGGTCCTGGTGGGCACGGATGCTTCCATGGTCGTTCATCCACGCATGGCGTGGATCTACTGGGTATCGCTCTTGGTGGGTGCCGACCGTTGGTCGGCACGGGTGGGCGCCCCCGGTCATGACCCCACACCAGCGGCACGGTATCCTGCACGACGGAATCGAGTTCAGAGGTAGTCCATGGCGGGAGCCAAGCGCGGGTGTCTGTGGGTGGTAACACTGCTGCTGGTGCTGGCCGCCATCGTGGCCGGCGCGGGCGCGTGGTTCTTCTACAAGCAGACCCAGTTTGCCGACGTGCCGTTGACCCCCAGTGCGGACAGCGTGGTCATCGCCAGCGGCGATGGCATGAACAGCGTGCTGCGCAAGCTGCGCGAGGCCGGCGTGGACGAGGGCCAGGACACCCAGTGGCAACTGCTGGCGCGCCAGCTCGATGCCGCTGGCAAGCTGAAGGTAGGCGAGTACGCGCTGAGCAGGGATCTGACCCCGCGCGAACTGCTGCTGCGCATGCGCGCCGGCAAGGTGCTGCAGCACCGCGTCACCATCATCGAAGGCTGGAACATCCGCCAGCTGCGCGC
>NZ_QAIJ01000216.1:1317-3315 GCF_003060985.1 Stenotrophomonas sp. HMWF023 | reverse complement strand
CGGCCAGCATCCGGAAGGCCGCTTCCTGCCGGAGACCTATGTCTACCAGCGTGGCGACAGCGACCTGGACGTGCTCAAGCGTGCCCACGGCGCGATGGAGAAGGCGCTGGACGAAGCCTGGGAAAGCCGCGCGCCGGATCTGCCGATCAATACGCCGTACGAGCTGCTGACGATGGCGTCGATCATCGAAAAGGAAACCGCGCTGGCCAGCGAGCGACCGCAGATTGCCGGCGTGTTCATGCGCCGCCTGAAGATCGGCATGCGCCTGCAGACCGATCCCACCGTGATCTACGGCATCGGTGCCGCGTACGACGGCAACATCCGCCGCCGTGACCTGACCACCGATACGCCCTACAACACCTACACCCGGTCTGGCCTGACCCCGACCCCGATCGCCATGCCCAGCCGCGACGCGCTGATGGCCGCTGCACGACCGGCACCGGGCGATGCGCTGTACTTCGTCGCCGTCGGTGATGGCAGTGGCGCACACGTGTTCTCGCCCAGCCTGGACAAACACAACGCCGCCGTAGCCCGCTACCTGCAGCAGCTGCGCCAGCAACGCACCAAGGAGACCCCGGCGCAATGAGTTCCGCGCTGCTTCGCCATCCCCGTTTCGTCAGCCTGGAAGGCGGCGAGGGCGCGGGCAAGACCACGGCCATCAACGCCATCCGCGAGTGCCTGCGCCGCCACGGCCATGAGGTCGTGCTGACCCGCGAACCCGGTGGCACGCCGCTGGCCGAACGCATCCGCGGGCTGGTGCTGAAGCCCGATGCGGAGATCGCTGCCGAGCCGCTCGGTGCCGAGGCCGAACTGCTGCTGGTGTTCGCCGCACGCGCGCAGCATGTGCGCCAGGTGATCCAGCCGGCACTGCAGCGTGGCGCCTACGTGCTCAGCGATCGCTTCACCGATTCCAGCTACGCCTACCAGGGCGGTGGCCGCGGCCTGGACCCGCAGTGGATTGCCGACCTGGAGCGCCGCGCCGTTGGCCTGCTGCCCGGTTTGACCCTGCTGCTGGACGTGGACGTGGCCGTTGGCCGCGCGCGTGCCAATGGCCGCGATCTGTGGCCGGACCGCATCGAAAGCGAGCAGGACGATTTCTTCCAGCGCGTGCGCGAGGTGTTCCGCAGCCGCGCACAGCAGGACCCGCAGCGCTTCGCGCTGGTCGATGCCGGCCAGGTGCAGGAGCGGGTGGCTGCTGATGTGGTTGCGTGTGTCGAGCGCTGGCTGCAGCAAGGGGAGGGCGCATGAGTACGTTTTCGCCTTGGCAGCAGCGCGCGTTCGACCAGACCGTGGCCGCGTTGGATGCGGAGCGGCTGGGCCACGGCCTGCTGATCTGTGGCCCGGCCGGGCTGGGCAAGCGTGAAGTGGCGCTTGCGCTGGCCGACCATGTGCTGGCACGCGGCGATGCCGCGCACGCCACCCGCACCCGCCAGCTGATTGCCGCCGGCACGCATCCCGACCTGCAGCTGATCAGCTTCATTCCGAACAAGAGCGGCGACAAGCTGCGCACCGAGATCGTGATCGAGCAGGTGCGCGAGATCACCAACAAGCTGGCGCTGACCCCGCAGTACGGTGTGGCGCAGGTGGTGATCGTCGACCCGGCCGACGCCATCAACCGTTCGGCCGCCAATGCGCTGCTGAAGACCCTGGAAGAGCCGCAGCCCGGGCGCTACCTGTGGTTGATCAGCAGTGACCCGGCGCGTCTGCCGCAGACCGTGCGCAGCCGCTGCCAGCGCCTGGAATTCAAGCTGCCGCCGCGCGAGGAAGCGCTGGCCTGGCTGCAGCAGCAGGGTCACAGCGAGGCGGCCGCGCGCGAGGCGCTGGATGCAGCACGCGGCCATCCCGGGCAGGCCGATAACTGGCTGCGCGAAGACGGCCTGAGCCTGCGTCGCGACGTCGGACGCGAGCTGGAACAGCTGGCCGCTGGCAAGACCGGTGCGGTGGAGCTGGCGCAGAAGTGGTGCGCCGATGACAACGCGGCGCTGCGCCTGCGCTTCG
>NZ_QAIJ01000216.1:0-1307 GCF_003060985.1 Stenotrophomonas sp. HMWF023 | reverse complement strand
GTGCTGGCCCAGGCCAGCACCGATGCCTTGACCACGCCGGAGCGATTGCACAAGCTTGCAGCCTGGTTCGATGCGGCCAACCGCACCCGCGACCTGCTGCGCACCACCGTGCGCGCAGACCTTGCGGTGGTCGAGTTGCTGCTGGCCTGGAACAAGGTGAACGAGCGGCCTGCCGCAAGGGGAAATCGATGAGTGCCAGCAACGCCCGCCAGGGCATCCTGTCCCTGGCCGTGAAAGACAAAGCCGCGCTGTACAGCGCGTACATGCCGTTCGTGAAGAATGGCGGCATCTTCGTGCCCACGCCCAAGCGTTACTTCCTGGGCGATGAGGTGTTCCTGCTGCTGACCCTGCCTGATTCCAGCGAGCGCCTGCCGGTGGCCGGCAAGGTGATCTGGGTGACCCCGGCCGGCGCGCAGGGCAACCGCACGGCCGGCATCGGCGTGCAGTTGGCGGACGGGCAGGAAGGCGAGACGGTGCGGCACAAGATCGAGACGATCCTGGCCGGCCTGACCGGTTCGGACAAGCCGACGCATACGATGTGATGTGGGCGGATTGCCCCTCCCGGTAGAGCCAGGCCATGCCTGGCTGATTCGGGGAAATGAGCGGGGAAACACGATGTGAAAAGGTGTTGACGCCCTGAAAAACCGCCCTATAATGAGCGGCTCAGCAACACACCGGGCGGTTAGCTCAGCGGTAGAGCATTGCCTTCACACGGCAAGGGTCACAGGTTCGATCCCTGTACCGCCCACCATGTTGCAGAACGAAAAAAGCCTCCAGCGATGGGGGCTTTTTTGTTGCCCGTGATTCAACCGGGCTCCTTTCCCACGGCTGTGATCGCATCGCCAAGGCCTGTGTGCGCGGCACGCGCGATCTGGCGTGCGGCCAGCAGCAGACCGTTTCGATGGAAGTCGCCGATCTGCTCGTCGGTACTTCCATCCACGCGTGCGTGCTCTGCCGAGTGCAGAAGATCGAGCACGGCGTTCAGTGCGGACAGTGAACGGCCGAGGGAGGCAAGAGTCTGCGCGTTGAGTGTCTGCGTGGTGCACGGCTGGCCGTCTTCGCCATCTCCCTTGCGTATCGCATCAAGGAAGGTGAAGAACATCGGCTGCGATGGCGGGATCTGCTGCTCCTTCAGTGCGCACTCGATCTCGCGCGCGAGGTCTTCGGGAACGTCGGTGGCGATGTCGCCGATCAGGGCGTGCAGGCGGGGATGGATGGCGGTGCGGTTGGTCATGGCGGAACCCTCACTGGCGTAGGGCCACCCTCCAAAGAGAGGGTGGCGGACGGTGCGGGTTGGCGTGCCGGGG
>NZ_QAIJ01000215.1:5822-8615 GCF_003060985.1 Stenotrophomonas sp. HMWF023 | reverse complement strand
TGTAGATGCCGTTTTCGACGTCCTTGATCATGTCTTCGACGCTGAGCGCTGCCTTGCCCGGCGCCAGCGAGACATTGGCCATGCGCTGGAACTGCACGCTGGACCACGAGTCGGCATAGCTGCAGCCATGCGAGGCGTCGCGGCCGAGGATGTGCGCCTCATCGCGGGTAGCCTGGTAGTCGACCAGGATGCCGTCGCGCACCAGGTCCCAGCGCTGGGTCTTCACCCCTTCGTCGTCGTAGCCGACCGCACCAAGGCTGCCCGGCTGGGTCTTGTCGGCGAAGAAGGTGACGATGTCGCTGCCCCAGCGGAAACCGGCATCGCGCTTGTCCAGGGTGGCGAAGCTGGTGCCGGCGTAGTTGGCTTCGTAGCCGAGCACGCGGTCCAGCTCCAGCGGATGGCCGACGTTCTCGTGGATGGTCAGGAACAGGTTGGACGGATCCAGCACCAGATCGTACTTGCCGGGTTTCACCGAGGGCGCCTTCAGCTTCTCGCGCGCCTGGCGGGCGGCGGCGATGGCGTCCTCGACCGGGTCGTAGGAATCGCGGTAGGCGGTGATGCCACCGGGCAGCTGCACCTTGCCACGCGCGTCCCCGTCGAGGAATTCGTAGCCCATGCCCATCGGCGAGGACAGGCCGGCGCGGGTGCGGAACTTGCCGCTGGCCTTGTCGATGGCGGTGGCGGTGAACGGCAGCCAGATGCGGTGGATGTCCTGGTCGATGAACGAGCCGTCGCTGGAAGCGAAGTACTTCTGCTCGTTGACCAGGAACAGGGTGGAATTGATGTAGTCAGCGCCCGCATTCAGCGCGGCCGCATTGAGCGCCAGCAGCAGCTCGACCTTGTCCTGGATCGGCACTTCCATCGCATTGCGGCGGATCGGTGTCTGCCAACGCACCTCGCCCACCGACGGAGTGGGCGCCAGCTGCACCGGACGGGTCTGGATGCTGGCATTGGCGCGGGCGATGGCCGTGGCCTGCTCGACGGCGGCGCGTACTGCAGCTTCGGTCTGTTGGTGGGTAGCGGCGAACCCCCAGGCCCCGTTGACGATCACCCGTACGCCCACACCGGACGATTCGCGGTTGGTCACGTTGCCGACCTGGTGTTCGCGGGTGATCACCGACTGGTTGAGGTAGCGGCCGATGCGCACGTCGCAGTAGCTGGCCTTGGCCGCGCGCGCGGCGGCAAGGGCGACCTCGGCCAGGCGTCGGCGCTTGGTCGGGTCGACCGGGGCCAGCAACTGCTCGGCGGCGATCAGCCGCGAATGCGGCAGGACCAGGCCCGCCAGGCCCAGACCGGAAAATGCCAGGAACTCACGTCGTTGCACTGCGTCTCTCTCTCACTTCCGTGCGGCCGGCAAAGGACCGATCCGATCACGTCAACTCCTCGACTTTCGCCAGCAGCGGGCAATCGGGCAAGTGACTGCAGTCATGGTAGGGGTGGGTTTCGGCCGGGCTTGCAGCCCTGCACCTGCCGAATCAACGTCAACGTCAACGGCAGAAGCTGGCTATCCGTGGGTTGGCGGGGTGGTGTCGGATTGCGGGGACGCCGTAAACCCATCCCTGGGGGCTTGGCCGCGGCATCCATGCCGCGGACACCCCGCAATCCGACACCGCCCCGCCTCTGACAGATTCCTGCGGCTGTTGGTAGGTGTCGACCTTGGTCGACACATCTGCCAGATATCGAAATGAACCCGGGGTCAGATCCGTTCCAACAGATCGCGGAAATCTGTCAAAGGCGGGGTGGGTCCGGTTGCGGGGGTGTAAGCGCCATGGATGGCGCGCCCAAGCCTCCATGGACGGATTCACGGCGTCCCCCGCCACCGGATCTACCCCGCCATCCCACAGGAAGCCCGCTTTTGCTGTCGCTTCGGCTTCGGCGGGTGCAGGGCGCAGCCCTGCTCAGTAACCCCCTCGTGCACAATGAGCCGACCCCGCCTGGACGCCGTCTCGATGTCGAGCAAGCCGTATTCAGAAGCCTGCGAGCGCAATCGCGAACCCATCGCCGCTGCGCTCGACCCGTGGATGGGCGACCGCCACCGGGTGCTGGAGATCGGCAGCGGCACCGGCCAGCATGCGGCCTTCTTCGCCGAGCGCTGGCCATGGCTGCGCTGGCAGCCCAGCGACCATCCGGACCATCTGCCCGGCATCCAGGCCTGGCGCGCCGAGGCGGCGCTGTTGAACCTGCTGCCGCCGGTGGCGCTGCAGGTCGAGCTGCCGCCTGCCACCGGCCTGAGTCTGCCGGAGGGCAGCACGTTCGATGCCGCGTTCAGTGCCAACACCCTGCACATCATGGGCTGGGAACACGTGCAGGCGCTGTTTGCGGCATTGCCGCCACTGCTGCGCCATGGCGCGCTGCTGGCGGTATACGGGCCGTTCAATTACGGCGGTCGCTACACCAGTGACAGCAACGCGCAGTTCGATGGTTGGCTGAAGGCGCGTGATCCGCGCAGCGGCATCCGCGATGCCGAGGCGGTACAGGCGCTGGCGGCGGACAACGGGTTTACCCGGTTGGGTGACGTTGCGATGCCGGCCAACAACCGGCTGTTGCTGTGGCGGTTGGGGTGATCAGGCGTCGGGGGCCATGCTGGAAAGTCGGGTCGCCGCAGCACGCAGTCCCTTGAAAACAGGTTCGGACACGGTCGAAGGGAAGCTGCTTGGAAGCTGGCGTGTGACGTGCTCGATGGCGGGCTCCACGGAAGCGATCAACGCTTTGATCCATGGCTCTGCGCCATCGGCTACGCCACAGGCGTGTGCGGTTTTGTTCCAGTGCCGGCGTCGCACAAGATGCAGTTTT
>NZ_QAIJ01000215.1:3836-5812 GCF_003060985.1 Stenotrophomonas sp. HMWF023 | reverse complement strand
GTGCCGGCGTCGCACAAGATGCAGTTTTCGATGGCGGTTCTTGCCCTCTACCGCCATGGCAAGCTGCGCGTTGTGCGGATCGAGTTGATTGGGCCCCGGGCCGAGGATGGGATACACCGACAGCACGTCATAGACAGGGGTCAGACGGAAGCGCCCGCCCGCGTCGATGTGGACGCTGAAGTTCTTTGCGTGGCCGTCGGTCGCGGCAAGCATCCAGAACAGGATCTGCGTCTTGAAGAAGGTTGCTCGATCCTCAGGCTGCTCGGATTGCCGAAGCAGATCCATGATGGCCACGATGCCGGGGCCGCCATCGGATTCGTACTTCCGGGCAGCGGGGAGACCAAAGACCTGGCACATATCTTCCTGCGGCAAGCGAAGCCACCACGTGCGATCCGCGGCCAGTCGCCGGTCGAAACGTTCGACGATCAGTGCACCTTGATCCTCAAAACGCCCCATCTGCGTATCCGCGACAGGAATACCAAAGGCTGCCAGCAGGTGCATGCACAGCCACTCGTTCTCCACGGACTGGTGCATGTCCGCACGCATGTTGCCGACGATACCCAACGGCAGCTTGAAGATGTGCGTGGACGGCGTACTGCCGGTGGGAATGCACCATTGACCATCGTGCAGCAGCAGGCCGGTCTTTTCCTGCGCTCCAGCGATGGAAATGCGGAACGCATCATCGCTGGAAGAGGTGCCAGGCAATGCACTTGTTGTGACCTGGCGCAGGACTTCAGCGACGCCTGAGTCATTCAATGGCTCGAACGTTATCCGCTGGATGGCATCCGGTGTGCGCGAATGTGGCAACAGCTGCACCGCGCCCACACAATCCCGGCCAATGGCTTCAAGCAGATCGAACGTATCGCTGCTGCGCGTGGCGAACCGGTCGCGGATCCGGTTGCGGATGGTGACATTGTCGGGGAGAAGATTGTCGAAGTAGTCGTTGACAACCTGACCTTGATGGTTTTCACCGTCGGGCAGCAGGGGGAGCGAAAGGGACAGCGGTCGCGATTGCGTCGAACCAATCCATTGGCTGAGGTAGGAAAGGCGGGATGCCCGGTTCCGCGCATCATCCCAGAGTGCTACCTCGACACCATTCATCCAGACCCGCAACGTACCCATGGCTTACCACTCCGAAGTCGACGTGTTTTCCCGGGGACTTCGCTGCTGCAGGCTGATTTCCAGGCCCAACACGGCCCAGACCCGCATCAATCGCTCGAAGGTGGCAGACGCTGGATCGCGTTCCAATGCGCCGACTGCCTGGCGGGAGATGCCTAGTCGCTCGGCCAGCTGTGCTTGACTCAGCCCGGCCTGGCGTCTGAACGCGCGCATCAGCGGCGCAAGTTGCTGCGGTGTTCTCACCGTATGCGGCGGCCTGTCCATACTGGCAGTCCTTGGGAAAGATGACCGTACGCCATCACGTACGCAAAGGATAGGTTGCTTTACGACACGCAACCTATCTCTTTCCTGCGCCACAGGCAACCTATGGGTTGCCTTCTCAAAAGGCAATCAATAGGTTTCTTTTTGTGGCAGCGCTACTACGCCACCTGCACGATATGCAGCGCCTTTGGGTTGCGCCACTGCGTCAGCAACGCCGCTTCTCGCGCCTTGGCCTTTTCGAAGTGCGCATCCTTGACGTGACCGAAGCCGCGGATGTGCTCGGGCACGCTGGCGATCTCCACCGCCAGCGCCAGGCGGTCATCGTCCAGGCCGTCCAACAACACCTGCACGGTTGCCTCGTAATCGCCGATCAGCTTGCGCTCCATGCGACGCTCCTCGGTGCGGCCAAACACATCCAGGCGACCGCCACGCAGGAACTTCAGCTTCGCCAGCAGGCCGAACGCCTTGAACATCCACGGGCCGTATTCCTTCTTCTGCAACTGGCCCTGTTCGTCCTTCTTGGCGAACAGCGGCGGTGCCAGATGGAAGCGCAGCTGGTAATCGCCCTCGAACTGCTGCTGCAGGCGGCGCTGGAA
>NZ_QAIJ01000215.1:0-3826 GCF_003060985.1 Stenotrophomonas sp. HMWF023 | reverse complement strand
CCGCCGATGCGCTCGGCTTCGGTCGCGCGGACGCGCTCGACCAGCGTGCGGTAGCGGTTGGCGTAGGCGGCATCCTGATAGTCGATCAGGAATGCCGAGCGGCGCTCGATCATCTCGTCCAGCGAGCGCGACAGGCGTGCATCGTCCAACGGCAGGAAGGCGACATCGCCACCATGCGTCGGCAACCCACGCAGCTCGCGTTCGTCACCGGTGTTGCGCGGTGCGGCGGTAGCGCCCCACTCGTTGCCTTCCCATTCGCCCGGCGGCAGTGCATGCAGCGGGCCCGGGGTGTTCTCGGTGTCGGTATGGCGGTTGCGCACCACGCCTGCCGCCTGCTGTACGGCCTGCGGGTCGACCACCGCCAGTCGGCCCCAGGCGAAGGCCTGCTGGTTCATCGCCACTGCGGCGCCGTTGAGTTCGATGGCACGCATCAGCGACTCGAACGACAGCGGCACCAGGCCTTGCTGCCAGGCGTAGCCGAGGATGAACAGGTTGGCGGCGATCGCATCACCGAGCAACGCGGTGGCCAGCTGGGTTGCGTCCAGCAGCAGCGGCTCTTCGCCACCCAGGGCCACGCGCACGCCGGCGATGATGTCGGCGGCGGGGAACTGCATGTCCGGGCGTGTGGTGAACGTGCCCGGCATCGCTTCATAGGTGTTGAGCACCACTTGCGAACGGCCGGCACGCACCTTCGACAGTGCCCAGTAATCGTTGACCACCACCATGTCGCAGCCCACCACCAGGTCGGCTTCGCCAGCGGCAATGCGCACGGCGTGGATATCCTCGGGGCGACGGGCGATGCGGATGTGCGTGGTCACCGCGCCACCCTTCTGCGCCAGCCCGGTCTGGTCGAGCACCGAGGCACCCTTGCCTTCAAGGTGACCGGCCATGCCCAGCAGGGCGCCGATGGTCACCACGCCGGTGCCGCCAACGCCGGTGATCAGGATGTTCCAAGGCTGCTCCAGGGTGCCGCGCACCACCGGTGCCGGCAGGTTGTCCAGCAGCGTGGAGGCATCGCGCTTGCTGCCCTTGCGCGGCTGGCCACCGTGCACGGTGACGAAGCTCGGGCAGAAGCCGTTGACGCAGGAATAGTCCTTGTTGCAGTTGGACTGGTCGATGTCGCGCTTGCGCCCGAATTCGGTTTCCTTCGGCAGCACCGACACGCAGAAGCTCTTCTTGCCGCAGTCGCCGCAGCCTTCGCAGACCAGCGAATTGATCATCACCCGCTTGGCCGGATCTTCCAGCTTGCCGCGCTTGCGCCGACGGCGCTTTTCGGTGGCGCAGGTCTGTTCGTAGATCAGGATCGAAACACCCTTCACTTCGCGCAGGCGCTTCTGCACCGCGTCCAGCTCGCTACGGTCGTGGAACTCCACATCGCTGGGGAAATGCTCGCGCTGGCGCGTCCACTTGGCGATGTTGTCCGACAGCACCATGATGGTGTGGATGCCCTCGGCACGCATCTGCTTTGCGATGTCCGGCACACTCAGCGGACCGTCTACCGGCTGGCCGCCGGTCATCGCGACCGCGTCGTTGTAGAGGATCTTGTAGGTGATGTTGACGCCGGCCGCGATCGCCTGGCGGATCGCCAGTGAACCGCTGTGGAAATAGGTGCCGTCGCCCAGGTTCTGGAACACGTGCTGGGTATCGGTGAACGCGGCCTGCCCGGCCCACGTCACACCTTCGCCACCCATGTGGGTGAAGGTGTCGGTGCTGCGGTCCATCCAGGTCACCATGTAATGGCAACCGATGCCGGCCAGCGCACGCGAACCTTCTGGCACGGTGGTGGAGGTGTTGTGCGGGCAGCCGGAGCAGTAGTGCGGCACGCGCGGGAAACTGGCGCGCGGCAACGCAAGCTCGGCTTCCTTTTCCTGCATCCACTGCAGGCGCTGCTCGATGGAGTCGTTGTTGAAGAACTTCTGGATGCGGCGACCGATCACGCCGGCGATGGTGGCCGGGGTCAGTTCGCCGGTGGACGGCAGGATCCACTCGCCGGCCTCGTCGTACTTGCCGACGATGGACGGACGCTGTCCCCAGCTGACCGGCCAGTTGAAGAACTGCTCCTTCATCTGGCGCTCGATGAAGGCGCGCTTCTCCTCCACCACGATGATGTCTTCCAGGCCCTGCGCGAAGCGCGCGATGCCTTCCGGCTCCAGCGGCCAGGTCATGCCGACCTTGTACACGCGGATGCCGATGTCGGCGCAGGCCTGCTCGTCCAGGCCCAGGTATTCCAGCGCCTGCAGCACGTCCAGGTAGCTCTTGCCGGTGGTGACGATGCCCAGCCGTGCACGCGGCGCATCCATCACCACCTTGTCAATGCCGTTGGCACGCGCGAAGGCCTGCGCGGCTTTCACCGCGTAGCGGTGCAGGCGCATCTCCTGGTCCAGCGGCGGATCGGGCCAGCGGATGTTGAGGCCGCCAGCGGGCATGTCGAAGTCTTCGGGCAGCGCGATGCGCCGGGCCAGCGGGTCGACCTCGACCGAGGCCGACGATTCCACCGTCTCGGCGATCGTCTTGAAACCGACCCAACGCCCGGTGTAACGGCTCATCGCCCAGCCGAGCAGGCCCATGTCGAGGATGTCCTGCACGCCGGCCGGGTTCAGCACCGGCATCATCGCGCTGACGAATTCGTCCTCGCTGCCATGCGGCAGGGTCGAGCTGCGGCAGGCGTGGTCGTCGGCGGCCAGTGCCAGCACACCACCATGGCGCGAAGTGCCGGCGGCATTGGCGTGCTTGAACACGTCGCCGCAGCGGTCCACGCCCGGGCCCTTGCCGTACCACATGCCGAACACGCCCTGCACGTTGGCGCCGGGGAACAGGTTGGTCTGCTGCGTGCCCCACACCATGGTCGCGCCCAGGTCCTCGTTGAGGCCCGGGGTGAACTTCACCTTGGCCGCTTCCAGGTGCTTGCGCGCTCGCCACAGCTCCAGGTCGAAGCCGCCCAGCGGGCTGCCGCGATAGCCACTGATGAAGCCGGCGCTGTCGATGCCGGTGGCTTCGTCGCTCAGGCGCTGCATCAGCGGCAGCCGCACCAGCGCCTGCACGCCACTCAGGTAGATCCGTCCTTCGTTGCGGGTGTACTTGTGGTCGAGCGTGTAATCACGGTCGAGCAGGTCGGCGGAGGCGGGCGAGGTGAGTTGCGCGGTACTGGTCATGGCTGGCCTGGTCAGGATCGGCTGGCACCGGCCGCGCAGGTACACGCGGCGGGAAAGGCGCGGATTGTAACAGTGGGGGGCGAAGGCCCCGGCACTCGCGCCAGCGCCGTGCTGGGGTTAGGATCGGGGAGAGAGAGGGAGGTTGGTGTTTCAACCTGGGGGAATTTGGATGTCAGTTGCAGGACAGTTCCTGGCCGGCGTGTTGCTGGTCTCGGGAGCGGCCACTGCGTGGGCCGCGCCGGCATTGCCGGCACCGCAGGAGTTCTATTTCGACAGCGACGCCGCTGCCGCGCCGATCACGGTGGTACAGGGTGAAGGCGAAGACCTGGTGGCACAGCTGCTGAAGCACCGCGAGCGTGGCCGCAAGGGGCTGGAAGCCACGGCGCAGCTGGCGTCGGTAGCCATTGCGCAGGGGCGCGCGGAACTGGGCGACAAGCTCTATCGCGAGGCATTGGCCGAAGCGCCGGTGCAGAGCGCGCTGGGCCGCAGCGTACGCTGGAACTATGGCTGGGACCTGTTGCGGCAGGGCCAGGCGCTGGCCGCGCTGGAACAGTGGCAGGCCGCTGCCGGCTCCCTGCGCAGCAATCCCGGCTGGGTGCCGCCGAGCTATGCGCTGGCGCTGTGGCGGGCCGGCCAGCAGCAGGAAGCAGTGAAGTGGTATGCCGCTGCCGTAC
>NZ_QAIJ01000027.1:0-4720 GCF_003060985.1 Stenotrophomonas sp. HMWF023 | reverse complement strand
GGTATTCACCGACGAATTCGGCACGGCAGCCTTGGGTAACCCAGACACCGTAACGGGACTGGCCCCAGGTCTCACCTTCCACACAGGGGGAGCCGGACAACTGGCGGATCATGCGCGCGCGCCCTTCCAGCCGGCACTCGTTGCTGCGGTTCTTGATCGATTCGCAGCGCACGATGCCATTGCCGCCACGATCATCGTAGCGATCGTCGTAGCCATAGTTCTGCGCCTGCACGCCGCCAGCGGCAGCCATCATCGGCAACAGGGTGCACGCCACGGTGCGCCAAGTGAGTCCCTTGCCCATCCCTCGTCTCCAGGTGAATACGGTGGAGGCAAGCATCGGGGATTCTCGGCGTGGCGCACAGAGGGAGCCGCGACGGCGGTTTTTCCCCCATTCAACCAACCCAACCGCAACTGACTGCGGCTGCGGCGGCTCAGCGGCCGAAGTGCAGCGCGTCGACCGCGGCGCCCAGTGCTTCAACGCGCACGGTGCTGTGCTGGCCGGTACGGCGGTGGTGCTCGCTGGCCCGCGAGGCAGCGGCGTCGAAGGCGGCCGCACCGGTGCTGAACACCTCGGTCGCTCGTGTCTGCGGATCCAGGACGGACCAGCGCTGGGCGGTGCATTGGACAGTGATGACCATGGTGGGCTCCTGCGTTTCTGGGGAATCCGGAACCGGCGCAAGGCCGATCTCCGATACCCGACCAGCCTAGCCAGCGCCCCGGGGAAGACCTATCGGATTTATCCGAAAACTCCCTACCAGCCCCTAAGAAAGCGCCCTCCATCACATCCCTGAGGCCATTTAGGGAACTCATTCCGTGACCCTTGTCACGGAGTCAGCCGCGCTTCACACTATCGTCATCAACAGGGGCCCCTTCCACATGCGCACCTCGCTTCCACTGCAGCGTTCGACGCTGCTGAAGTTCTATTTTGCCGCCAGCTACGTAGTACTGATCGAGGAACTGGTCCGCGCATCGTTGAGTTGAGGATTGGCCAGCAATGCTTGCCGCTGCTGCGGGGACCGAACAAAATGTCGATTTACGGCACGGAGCCGCACCCATGAAAGTCCTGTTCCTGATCCCGCTGCTGGCCCTGGCCGCCTGTGCCAGCCCGGAAAAACCGGTCACCCATGACGCCTCCACACCCGTGGTTGGTGGTGATCGCGATGCACACGGGTGCATCGGTTCGGCCGGCTATCAGTGGTGCGAGCACAGCCAGCGCTGCGAGCGCCCGTGGGAACTGGCACAGGCACAGGGCCTGGCCAACACCGCCGAAGCCATCGACGCCTACTGCGCTACCCCGGCGTCGCCGGCGCGCAGGTAACGGATGCCGCCAATGACCGATCTGTCCCCGCTGCCGGCGCTGGCGCCCGGCCGCTACCGCCACTTCAAAGGTGGCGAGTACGAGGTGATCGACATCGTCCGCAGCAGTGAAACGCTGCAGCCGATGGTGCTCTATCGCGCCCTGTACGGCGAAGGCGGCCTATGGGTGCGGCCCTATCCGATGTTCATTGAACAGGTGCCCGGCGAGCACGGCCCGCAGGCACGCTTCGCCCGCATCGGCGACTGAACGGCGCGGCTCACGCCGCGCGCACGGCATCACCGCGCATTCTGAAGCCCCCCTGCGAGACGGAACCCGCATGCGCCACACTCTGTTGATCGCCCTGTCACTGGCCAGCGCCCCGGTGCTGGCCGCAGAACCTCCCAGCTTCGACCGTCCCGGCATCGGCTTCGGCACTGACACGGTGCCGCGTGGTGGCCTTGCCGTCGAAGTGGGCCTGCCCAGCTACCAACGTGATCGTGATCGCGACGGCCTGCGTACGACATCGCTGTCCAGCGACCTGTTGCTGCGCACCGGGCTGGCGCCGGGCTGGGAACTGCAGCTGGCGTCCACGCCGTGGCAGCGCCAGCGCGAACGTGGCCCTGACATGCCACGCACGCAGCAGCGCGGCGCCGGCGACAGCACCGTCGGAGTGAAATGGGCAGGTCCCGGCAGTACCGAGCGCACGGCCTGGGCGCTGCTGGCCAGCGGTGTGATCGCGCGTGGCGATGCCGCCTTCAGCGACGGGCGTCAGTACGCGCTGGCCGCCAGCGTCGAGCACACCTTCAGCGACCGCTGGAGCGGCGCGCTGTATGGCAGCCATCAGCGCGGCGCGGGCCAGCGCAGCACGACCTGGTCGCCAAGCCTCTCGCTGAGCGTGACCGAGCGGCTTGGCACCTATCTCGAAGCCGGCTTTACCCATGCCAACCAGCAACCCGACCAGGCCGTCGCCGGTGCAGGCCTGACCTGGATGCTGCGGCCGAACGTGCAGCTGGACGCCTCTTTCGATCTCGGCCTCAATCGCAACAGCCCCGACCTGCAGCTCGGCACCGGCATCGCGTTCTATCTGCAGTGACCTCATGAGCTGATCGTGCGCGTCGGGCTCATCGCCCTCGCGCTACAATCATACCGTCCAGTCGGTTTCGTTCCCCCATGCCAGAATCCCCTCCCCGCTCCCGCCGCAAGGCGCCCGACAGCGTGCGCCAGGCACTGCTGCACGCGACCGCCCATACCATCGGCCAGAATGGGCTGGCAGCCCTCACCGTGCAGGACGTCGCCGACGCGGCCGGTGTCAGCAAGGGCGCGCTGTTCCATCATTTCGGCAGCAAGCAGGACCTGATCGAGGCGACGCTGACTTCGCTCATTGCCGACTTCGAGGACAGGGTCCGCGAGGTGCTGCGGCAGTCCCCGCCGCGCCATGGCGGCTTCAGCCGTGCCTATGTGCAGGTGAATTTCGAACATCTGCTGCAGCAGGAGCAGATCAACGACATCGGGCTCACCATGGGCAACATGCTGGAGCCGGCGCTGCTGGTCTACTGGCGCACGTGGCTGCGCGGCATGCTGGCCGAGTTTCCGGATGAAGCCTGCGATCCGCGCCTGTACGCCGCGCGTTGCGTTGCAGATGGTTACTGGGCCACCGCCTATGGGCGGCCCTTGGACGAAAACGAACGCCAGAACGCCCAGGCCATGGCCTTGGAGGCACTGAAGCTGTGCGAACCGGCATGAGCGGGAGACTGCGATGAACCCCTATTTCTACCTGGCCGGCGCGATCGTGCTGGAAGTGATCGCCACCTCCCTGCTCAAGGCATCGGAAGGCATGACCCGCCTCGGTCCGACGCTGGGCGCGCTCGCCGGTTACGGTGTGTGCTTCTACCTGCTGTCGCTGACGATGAAGTCGATCCCCACCGGCATTGCCTATGCCATCTGGTCCGGCGTCGGCATCGTGCTGATCTCGCTGATCGGCCTGCTGGTGTTCAAGCAGCGCCTGGATGCACCGGCACTGATCGGCATCGGCCTGATCTGTGCCGGCGTACTGGTCATCAACCTGTTCTCGCAAAGCAGCGCGCATTGAGCGCGCCGCTGCACGAACTGCCGGGCTAGGCGACCTTCTTCGCGACGGTCATGCCGAGCACGAAAAGTACGACGGCGATGATGATGCCGGCCCAGAACAGGAACTTGGCGATACCCACCGCGGCGCCGGCAATACCGCCGAAACCCAGCGCACCGGCGATCAGGCCGATGACGGCGAAAATGATGGCCCACTTGATCATGTCGATCCTCTCCCTGACGGGAATACTGAAGGTGCGATCAGGTTAGGCAGGCCGCGATGCCACACGCGTGAACAGGTCGCAGGCGCGGCGTGAAACGATCCGGCTCAGCGCGGCCGGAAGCGCAGCAGCGCCACTGCGAAGGCGAGAAACACGCTGCCGACCAGGCGTTCGAACCAGCGTTGCGCAAAGGGCTTTGCCAGCCAACGGCGCAGCCCATGTCCACCCGCCGCGTACATCACGTACCAGAACAGTTCGCAGGTAGCGAAGGTGGCCACCAGCACCGTGTACTGCACGGCCTGGCCACGCGCGGGGTCGACGAACTGCGGCAGGAACGCGGCGGCGAACAGCAGCAGCTTGGGATTGCTCAGCCCCACCAGCAGACCGCCACGGAACACCGCCCAGGCGCCATGCACCGGCGCCAGCGCTGCATCGACGTCTGCCGCCACTGGCGCCTGCCGGCAGCTGTCCCGCCAGGCCTTGATGCCCAACCAGGCCAGGTAGGCCACACCCAGATAGCGCAGCACATCGAACAGCATCGGCGACGAGCGCAGCACCGCGCTCAGGCCGGCCGCGGACGCCGCAAGCACCAGCAGCATCGCCAGCAGGCAACCAGCCATGGCGGGCACGCTGCGACGGAAGCCCAGGCCGACACTGCGTCCCAGGATGTGCAGCATGTTCGGACCCGGCGTGCCGCACAGCACGAACACCGTCGCCAGGAACCACCACCAGGTATGCAGGGCCATCACTTCGTCCACCGGAATAATCCCTGCAAGGATAGTGCGCAGCGGCTGTCACCACCATGCACAGTCCAGGGTCGATTCGACGGTTACAGCTGCTGCGGCTCAGCCGCTGGCAACGCGCGACGCACGCAGTTCGGCCATCGCGATGCGCAGCACCCGCAGCGCCGAGCGCAGGAACACGACCAGCAGCGCGACCGCGACCAGCAGATCCGGCCAACCGGCACCGAACAGCGCCACCAGCCCCGCCGCCAGCACCACCGAAATGCCCTCGAAGATATCGTTGCGCGCGCATTCCCAGGCCGATGCCAGGTTCACGTCGTCATTGCGATACGGCGTCAGCAGCCACAGGCAGAAACCGTTCGCGGCCAGGTTCAGCAGCGCGGCCAGGCCCATGC
>NZ_QAIJ01000214.1:1395-3086 GCF_003060985.1 Stenotrophomonas sp. HMWF023 | reverse complement strand
TCCTTGAAACCGGCCGCCCCGTGCCGTCGCTGCGCCGTTACGGGCGCTTTCCGCACTGGATCCGGGTGGCCGCCGGCCTGGAGGAACACGAGACCGTCGTGGTCGACGTCGAGCATGGCGCCGACCTGCCCGATCCGCGCGACTTCGCCGGCGTGCTGGTGACCGGCTCGGCCGCCTTCGTCACCGACCATGCCGAATGGAGCGAACGCAGTGCCGCCTGGCTGCGGCAGACCGCGCACGACGACGTGCCGGTGTTCGGCATCTGCTACGGCCACCAGCTGCTGGCCCACGCACTGGGCGGCGAAGTGGCCTACAACCCCGCCGGGCGTGAATCGGGAACCATTGAACTGGCACTGGACCCGCAGGCCGCGCAGGACCCCTTGTTCCAGGGCCTGCCGAGCCACTTCGCGGCCCATGCCACCCATCTGCAGACCGTGCTGCGCGTACCCGAAGGCGCCGCCGTGCTGGCGCGCTCGCCGCTGGACGGCTGCCACGCCTTCCGCTGGGGCCGCCAGGCCTGGGGCGTGCAGTTCCATCCGGAATTTGCCACCCATCACATGCGTGGCTACGTGCGCGCACGCGCCGACTGCATCGGCCGACACGGTGGTTGTGCGCGCAGCATCGAGCGCGCGGTCAGCGCCGCCCCGCTTGCCCGCCAGCTGTTGCGGCGCTTTGTCCGCCAGGCCCGGCTGTCTTCAGCCCAGCCGGTGGCAAAACAGGGATAATCGGCGGCACGGGCACACCGCCCGGCCCCTCCTGTCCCTCCCCGGATGTCCATGAAAGAGATTCGCAAGCTGCCAGCCTCGGCGGGCGCCCAGTGGTTGCTGGATACGTTCTCGCTGTATCGGCGTGCGCCGCTGCAGCTGGCCCGGATCGGCCTGACCTGGCTGCTGGTGAACTGGGTGGTCACCCTGCTGGGAACGATGCTGCCCGGCACCGCCGGCCTTGCCCTGCAGATGATGACGCTGGTGATTTCACCGGTGATGTTCGGCGGCATGCTGTACGCCATGGGTGAGATCGACCAGGGCCGTCCCGGCCTGGCCACCCACCTGCTGCAGCCGATCCGCGACCGCCGTGTCAGCCACCTGCTGGTGCCGCTGGCGATCCAAGTGCTGGCCGTGCTGCTGCTCGGCGCGCTGCTGTACCTGATGATCGGCCGCGAGGGCTTCACCGCCTTCAGCGACACCATGACCAAGATGCAGGAACTCGGCCGCAGCGGGCAGCAGATCAGCCCGGAAACCGCCGCCGAACTGGTCGCCAACCTGCCGGCGCAGCGCATCGCGCTGTGGATGCTGCTGGTGTTCTGCACCGCCGTGGCGCTGACCCTGGCGATGTTCACCCAGCCGGCACTGGTGGTGTTCGACCGCCAGAGCGGCATGCACGCGCTGCGCCTGAGCCTGCAGGGCTGCATCGAGAACATCGGCGCCACCGCCGTGTTCACCGTGCTCGGCCTGATCGCCGCGTTCTGCGTCTATGTGCTGTTCGTGATCGTGGTCCAGCTCGGCATGCTGATCGGCGGCCCATTGGCGGCGGCATTCATTGCGCAACTGGTGTTCACCACGGTGCTGATGCCGCTGTATGTCGGCGCGGTCTATGCGGCCTGGAAGCAGATGTTCGTGCATCGCGGCAGCCGCGGCGCACCGCCGGTGCCGCAGTCGCCTCCTGCCAACGACGTCTTCCACGCCTGAGCA
>NZ_QAIJ01000214.1:0-1385 GCF_003060985.1 Stenotrophomonas sp. HMWF023 | reverse complement strand
TGCATCGCGGCAGCCGCGGCGCACCGCCGGTGCCGCAGTCGCCTCCTGCCAACGACGTCTTCCACGCCTGAGCAGGCGCTCAACGGTAGCGCCGGGCCATGCCCGGCGGATGGATATCACCTCGCCCCACGAACGCCGGGCATGGCCCGGCGCTACCAGGAATCAGGCAGCAGGCTTCTTGACCACCGAAGACGGCACCAACCAGCGCGCGGCGTGGATGCCCAGCTCGTACAGCAGGCACATCGGGATCGCCAGCATCAGCTGCGACACCACATCCGGCGGGGTCAGGATCGCCGCAAGCACGAAGATGCCGACGATCGCGTAACCGCGCCCTTCCTTGAACTGCTGCGGCGTGATCCAGCCGAGCAGCACCAGGATCACCATTGCCACCGGCAGTTCGAAACTGCCGCCGAAGGCGAAGAAGATCGCCAGCACGAAGTCCAGGTAGGCGTTCGCATCCGGTGTGATCGCGATCACTTCCGGGCTGAAGGTGGTGAGGAAGTGGAAGACCGCCGGCAGCACCAGGAAATAGGCGAAGGCGCAGCCGGTATAGAACAGCAGCACCGACGAGACCAGCAGCGGCATCGCCAGGCGCTTCTCGCGTGCATACAGGCCCGGCGCGACGAAGGCCCACAGCTGGTACAGCAGCCACGGCACGGCCACGAACAAGGCCACGAAGAACGTCAGCTTCAACGGCGCGAAGAAGGCGCCGGCCGGGTTGGTCGCGATCATCGTCTGCCCGTTGGGCAACTGCGAGATCAGCGGCTCGGCCAATGCGTTGTAGAGCTTCTGGGTGAACGGCAGCAGGCCCAGCAGAACCACGCCCAGCCCCAGCAGCGCACGCACCAGGCGCGCGCGCAGTTCAACCAGGTGTTCCACCAGCGAACTTTCGCCGAAGTCGTGTTCGCTCATGACGGGCGCTCCGTGCGGGCAGGCGTTTCGGCCGCGGCATCAGCAATGCCATCGACCGCAGGTTCGGCGGTAGTGGGTGCAATGGCAGCCCCCTCCGGCGAAAGCCCCACCGGCTCGGTCGTGTCCGCCAGGTGTGGGGGCCGTTCGGCCGGTGCCGGTGCACGCACCTGCTGCGCCAGCGTGTCGCTGTGCTGTTGCATCTGCTCGGCTTCGCGGCGCACGGCTTCGCCGCTGGCACGCAGCTGGTTCTCGGTGTCCTGCATGCCCTGGCGCACGTCCTGCATCTGCCGCTTGATGTCTTCGGCCTGCAGTTCGCGTTCCAGTTCCTGCTTGACCGAATCCCATTGATTACGTGCGCGGCGCACCCACAGCCCGGCGAAGCGGGCCGCCTTGGGCAGGCGCTCAGGTCCGAGCACCACCAAGGCGACAACCGCGATCACCAGCAGTTCGCTGAAGCCGATATCAAACACCGC
>NZ_QAIJ01000213.1:7365-10774 GCF_003060985.1 Stenotrophomonas sp. HMWF023 | reverse complement strand
TCGCGGGGGTGTCCGCCGCATGGATGCGGCGGCCAAGCCTCCAGGGATGGATTCACGGCGTCCCCCGCGAATCCAACCCGTCCCGCCAAGCGCGGCTTTTGATCTGGGCGACCAACCACGAGGGGCTCAGCCGTTCGCCGCCGCAAACACCGGCCGCGTCAGATTGTCCGCCTCGCCATCAGTGCACAGCACTTCGTCTTCGATGCGGATGCCGCCGTACGGGCGGAAGAAGTCCACACGCTCCCAGTCGATCGCATCGCCATGACCGGCGTCCTTCACTTCGTTCAACAGCATGTCGATGAAGTACAGGCCAGGCTCGATCGTCACCACCATGCCTGGTTCCAGTACGCGGGTCAGGCGCAGGTACGGGTGGCCGGCCGGGCGCTCGATGCGGCCGCCTTCGTCACTGGCAGCGAAGCCGGCGACGTCGTGCACCTGCAGGCCGATCAGGTGGCCGATGCCATGCGGGAAGAATGCGGCGCTGACGCCGGTTTCCAGCGCGGTCTGCGGCGACACCTTGATCACGCCGAAGTCCTTCAGCACGCCCATCAGCGACAGATGCGCATCAACATGCAGCTGCTTGTAGTCGAAGCCCGGGCGCACCGCTGCGCACATCGTCTGCTGCGCGGCATCGACGGCTTCGATCATTGCCGCGAACTCGTCATGGCCGGCGGCGGCGTAGGTGCGGGTGATGTCGCTGGCATAACCGTACGCGCTGGCGCCGGCGTCGATCAGGAAGCTGCGCAAGGGCTGCGGTGCCTTGCGGCCCAGTTCGGTGTAATGCAGCACTGCCGCATGTTCGTTCAGGGCCACGATGTTGCCGTACGGCAGTTCAGTGGCGTCCTGACCCACGGCCTGACAGTACGCCATGTGGATGCTGAACTCGTCGGCGCCGTTGCGGAACGCCGCTTCGGCCGCGCGGTGGCCGCGCACGCCCAGCACCTGCGCCTGGCGCATCAGTGCGATTTCATACGGCGTCTTGCTGCCGCGATGCCATTCCAGGTAGTTCACCACCGGCGCCGGGTTGTTGGGCACGTAGGCGCCCAGCGCACTCTGCGGCTCGCCCAGGATCGCGCAGCGCGCCGGGTCGGACGGCAGCAGTGCCAGCGCTTCGTCGGGCGTGCGGATGATGTGGATGTCGAAGTGCTCGACCCACCAGCCGCTCGGGGCATCCGGCACCACATGCCAGTAGTCGAACGGCTGGTGGAAGATCACCGCCGGACGCTTGCCCGGGGTGAACACGATCCAGCTGTTGGGCACCCGGGTCAGCGGCAGCCAGGCCTTGAACTGCGGGTTGACCGCATACGGGTAATCACGGTCGTCGAAGACCTGGTAGTGCAGGGTGCCGCTGGGCACCACCAGGTGGTCGAAGCCGCCGCGTGCCAGCGCCTGCTCGGCGCGTCGGCACAGCACGGCCAGGTGGTCGGGATACAGGGCGCCGGGGTCTTGCTGGATCATTGCGGTGGCTCGACACGGAAAACGGCCTTAGATTCTGCCGGATACCGACGCAATCCGCTGTGCCGGAACCGGCACTCAGCCCGTCGAAACCGGTGCCTCGTCGTTGTCTTCGCCGATCCACTGGCGCAGTTGCTGCCGATGCTCGCGTGACAGGGTCAGGAAGCGGAAGCCTGCCCAGCTCTGGCCGGGCGCATGCGCCGGTTCACTCCACAGCAGGTGTACGCCGACGTCGATCAGCTCGCTGCGGCCATCGGCCAACGGCAACGGGAAGCGCAACTGATAGAGCGCATCGTCACGCAGCGTGGCGCTGGCCAGCATCAGCATGCCGGTCTCGGACACATTGCCAAGTCGGCCGACCACGCTGTCGCGCATCTGGTCGGTCACCGGTATCAGATCGGAGACCTGCCGACGCGGTGCGCGACGGGTATCCACGGGGGGCTGGGTACTCATGCATTGGGCTCCTGCGGGCGATGTCCGGCGAGCGTGCGCAGTGCGCCCAGGCTCGCCTGCCAGGCGCGATCGACCAGCCGGCCCTTGTCTTCGGTGACCAGTTGCGCGCGTCCGGCATCCATCTGCCGGGCGAGGGCGTCCAGCGTGGTTTCGCTGATCTTCTGCCCCCGCGCGTTGACGAACAGCACGTGGCCGGTCAACAGGCTGTACCAGGACAGACGCTGGCGGCGCAGTGTGCCTTCGCCATCGTCAATATCGAACCAGCTGCCGAAGGGCAGCGCGCACAGCTGCTGGTAGCAGGCCTCCTCGGCTTCGCTGCGAGGTGCGGCGTCGTTTGCCAGGGCCTGTGCGCCTGCGTGCTCGCCCAGTCGTGCATGCGCCTTCAGGCGTGCACTGAGTTCGGTGCGCGAGGTGCTTTCGTCTTCGCCACCTGGCGTGGACAGGCGACGCGCGACGGCGGCCGCCTCTTCTGCGTGGTAGCCGACCTGCAGCAGGGCCGATTCAACCTCGGCGGCCAACGGAGCATCCGTGGCGCCGTCGCCGCTGGCGGCCTCGGCAGTGATCGCCGCGATGCGTTCGGTCTGCTGCAGGCGCTGCTGCCATTGCGGCGAATCTTCGCCGTGGCGCAGGCGGGTCAAGGTCAATGCGTCCGCCCAGGCCTGGCGCAGCAGTGTCTGCACGAAGCGTGGCGGTTCCTGCGTGTCGCAGCACTGGTCGATCTGCGCATTGGCCTGGCGTCGCGCAAGTTCCAGCCGTTCCTTGCCGCGTGCGGCTTCCACGTGACGGCGTTCGGCCAGTTCGGCGCGGTGCGCGGCGGCACGCTGGTGCTGCTGTATCTCTTCGTTGGCGGCGGCAAAGGCCTCGGGCGTGCGTGCATCCTGGCCCAGCAGGCCCTGTACGCTCATAGCCAGCCGTTGCAGCAGCTGCGGGTCGACATCGTCATCGCCGAGCCAGCTGGCGCCGGCTTCAGCGACATGGTTGAGCAGTTCGCGTGCAGGGTGTTCGTCGCGTACGAAGAACCCCGGGTCAGCCATCGCTGCACGCGCCAGTGGCACCTGCAGGCGCGCGAGCAGGGCGGCCGGCACCGGGTCCGGCCGTTGCTGCTGCTGAACCTGCTGCAGCAGCAGGCGAAGCAGATCGAGGTTGTCGCTGTCGTGGCTGCCGAGGCTGGCCTGGGCGCCATGTTCGCTGCGCAGCTGGGCGACCACCGCGGCCTGCAGATCGGTCATGGCGTTGGCGGCGCTGGCCTGGCCCTGCAGGCGCGCCAGTACGGCATCAACTGCCGCGCTCGGCAGGGCGGCCGTTTCAGCCGCTGGCTGTGGAGCTTGCCGCGCCCGTTGCAGCATCTCGTGCAGCACGCTGCTGGCCGGCACAGTCCGTCCGACCGACGAGCCGGGCGCTGTCGCATCGGCGAGAGCGTCCTGCATCAATGTCGACCAAGAGCCGGCCGGTGCCGAGCCACCCCAGCCGGTCATCGGCGTGGGCGCGCGCGGTGATGGGC
>NZ_QAIJ01000213.1:4164-7355 GCF_003060985.1 Stenotrophomonas sp. HMWF023 | reverse complement strand
GGTACGGGGTGTAGACCAGGCCTGGCAGGATGCCGTGCTGAGCAAGCAGCGCATTGGCGCGGTCGAGCACATCGCCCAGCCGTTCCAGTACCTGCCGCTCGAAACTGCGGTACAGCGCCATCTGGACGTCGGCGCTGAGGGCATCCTGTTCGGCCAGCTTGCGCACCATCGCGCACAGGGCCTGCGGTGCCAGCGGCAGGGTATCGGCTTCGAAAGCCGGTGTGCCGGCAACAACACCCAGACGCTGGCCGAGCAGGTTCAAGGCGTTGGCCGAACGCAGCGTTTCCCGGCGCACCATTTCGGTCAGCAGCAGGTCGCGGTCGACCTCATGCTCGGCCACCAGGGTCAACCCCAGCATGCCGGGCAACGGCGGTGGTGTGGCGGTAGGCAGGACCGGGGTGATCGGTTCACGCAACCGCGCAAGCGCATCGGCCAGCGCATCGAGCATACGGTCGCTGAAGTGGCCGGCGAACGCATGCAGCTGGCTGCGCTGACCCAGCAGGTCAGCCTGCTGTTGCGGGTTGCGGGCATGGTCGGCGTCATGCAGCAGGGTCTGCTCCAGCGCTTCCACGGTGAGGATCAGCGGTGCCGTCAGGGCCTGGTGGCACAGGCCGATCAGCGCGCCCAGCAGCTCGCGTACGCGCGGCGGCAGGTCGGCTGCGGCCAGGCGGGCAGTATCGGCACTGGAAAGAGAGAAGACAGCAGACATCGGCGAGGGGGTCCGGATTCCCGCGGATCGAACTTGGAATCTACCGTGTCGGCCGGTGAAGGCGCTACTTTAGCGATGGATTCATTCAGGGCAGCCTTCCATGGTTGCGCCGCAGGCGGATCATTCTTCCAGGAACAGGCTGACCACATCGTTGGTGAAGCGCCGGCCGAGCTCGGTCGGTTGCACGTACCCGTCCGCCACCACCAGCCAACCGCGCTGCACCGCTTCGGCCAATGGAACGTCCAGCACGCTGCGGGCCAGGCCGGTTCGCGATTCGAAGTCGCGCAGGCTGAAACCTTCGTGCAGGCGCAGCAGGTTGAGCATGTACTCGAACGGCAGGCGATCAGCGGCGATCACCTCGTCGCCGCCGAACGATGCGGCCGTGCCTGCGGTATCCATGAACGTCTGCGGGTGCTTGTGCTTCCAGCGCCGCAGCACGTGCTCCTCGGCGCCGGAACTGATCTTGCCGTGTGCGCCGGCGCCAATGCCGAGGTAGTCACCGAAACGCCAGTAGTTCAGGTTGTGCGCGCTCTGCCGGCCGGGGCGGGCGTAGGCACTCACCTCGTACTGGCCGAAACCGGCCTGCGCCAGCAGCGCCTGGCAGTGCTCCTGCATGTCCCACGCATTGTCTTCATCGGGGATGCCCTGCGGCGGCCGCGCGAAGAACACGGTGTTCGGTTCCAGGGTCAGCTGGTAGTGCGAGATGTGCGTCGGCTGCAACGCGAAGGCGCGCTCCAGGTCGGCCTCGGCACCGGCCAGGGTCTGCTCCGGCAGGGCGTACATCAGGTCGATGTTGAAGTTGTCGTAGCCCGCGTCCTGCGCCATCTTCACCGCGCGCTCGGCCTCGCCACTGTCGTGGATGCGGCCCAGGCGCTTGAGCATCGCATCATCGAAACTCTGGATGCCGAAGCTGAGGCGGTTGACCCCGGCCGCACGGTAGCGGTCGAAGCGACCGTGCTCGGCGGTGCCCGGGTTGGTTTCCAGGGTGATCTCGGCATTGGGCGCGAAGCGCAGGCGGGCGCTGGCCTGCTGCAGGAAGCGGTCGATGGCTTCCGGCGGGAACAGGCTGGGCGTGCCGCCACCGAAGAACACGCTGCTGACCACCCGGCCCCAGACCAGCGGCAGGTCCTGGTCGAGGTCGCGCACCAGCGCATCGATGTAGGCATCGAAGGGCAGTTCGCCCTTTGCCTGGTGCGAGTTGAAATCGCAGTACGGGCACTTGCGCACGCACCACGGCAGATGCACGTACAGCGCCAGCGGCGGCGGCACCAGGCGTGGCGGGGTGTCGTGGTCGCAGGACTCGCCGGGCAGGTGGTTGCAGTGGTCGTGGTTGTGGGCGTGCGGCATGGCTGGCGTGATGCAGACGTGGGGGGAGCGGCAGATCAGTCCGCCGCCCGCAGGAGGGGGTCGACCAGGGAGTGCGGTTGCGCGCGAAGCACGGCAGCGGCCATCTGGCGGAAGAAGGGCGAGGGCCCTTTGTAGTTGCCTATAGCGTTGTCAATCAAACGGTGGCGCGCAGGACTGCAGCCATTGCGCATGCACAGATGGAGACCGGAGACCATGGCCTTGCGCTTGTCGGCAAAACTGTCAAGCCGTACTTCCAGCACGTCCACCAGTGCCACATGGCGCCACCGATGCAGGCTGCCGATGTTGTGATAGCGCAGGTGGCCGGCAGCGCCGTCCAGTTCGACGCGCTGCCACATGATGGGCGCGCCGATGAGCGTGATGACGGTCATGCCGACCAGCGCAACCACCGGCACCGCCCACCAGGATTCCTTCCCTGCCCACGCCAACATGCCGCCAAAGATCGCACCACTGATCAGCCCCAGTACGGCAAGCAATTGCACCAGTTCCATTCCGGTGCGGTAGCGCTTCACGGTCATCCTTGAGTCTCCTGTTGGACGCTGGTTCAGGCCGCGAGCTGCTGCTTGAGCTGCTGTTTGAGCTGCTGCAGGGCGATGGCGCGATGGCTGATGGCATTCTTCAACGCCGGCTCCATTTCCGCAGCGGTCAGGCCGTGGGCGGTATCCAGGAACACCGGGTTGTAGCCGAATCCATTCGTACCGCGCAGTTCGCGGATGATCTGTCCTTCCCAGCGGCCTTCGCAGATCAGCGGCTGCGGGTCGGTGGCATGGCGCAGCAGCACGATCACTGCGTAGAAGCGGGCGCTGCGCTGGCCATCGGCGATGTCGGCCATCGCTTCCAGCAGCTTGGCATTGTTGGCTGCCGCATTGGTCGGGTGACCGGCATAGCGCGCGCTGTACAGGCCCGGTGCACCGCCGAGGGCATCGACAATCAGACCCGAATCATCGGCCAGCGCCGGCAGGCCGGTCGCTTCGCAGGCCGCGCGCGCCTTCAGCAGCGCGTTCTCGACGAAGGTCAGGCCGGTCTCTTCCACATCGCCCAGCCCCAGTTCGGCGGCCGAAGTGATCTGCAGCGGCAGGTCGGCGAGGATTTCCTGCATTTCCACCAGCTTGCCAGC
>NZ_QAIJ01000213.1:0-4154 GCF_003060985.1 Stenotrophomonas sp. HMWF023 | reverse complement strand
GGACAAGCTTCTTCATCAGCGGGGCTCCAACAGGTCCCAGGTGTTGCCGTACAGGTCGCGGAACACCGCGACCGTGGCGTAGGGTTCTTCGCGCGGTTCTTCCAGGAACTGGACACCGGCAGCCAGCATCGCCGCGTGGTCGCGGCGGAAGTCATCGGTATTGAGGAAGAAGCCGACACGGCCACCGGTCTGGTTGCCGATACGACTGCGCTGCTCGTCGTCGCTGGCGCGGGCCAGCAGCAGGGCGGCGGCGCTGCCATCGGTCGGGCCGACCACCACCCAGCGCTTGCTGCCCTGGTCGATGTCGTCCAGCAGCTGGAAGCCGAGCTTGCCGGTGTACCAGGCGATGGCCTCGTCATAGTCGGCCACCACCAGGGTGGTCAGGGCAATGCGCCGGTTCATGCCGACAGCGCTGCCTGCTGCGCGGCCAGCAGCTCGGTCACGCCCTTCTCGGCCAGGCCCAGCAGGGCATCGAGCTCGTCACGGCGGAAGGCATGGCCTTCGGCGGTGCCCTGCAGTTCGATGAAGCCGCCACCGTCGTTCATCACCACGTTCATGTCGGTGTCGCAGTCGCTGTCTTCGGCGTAGTCCAGGTCCAGCACCGGGGTGCCGCGGTAGACGCCGACCGACACCGCCGCCACCGCGCCGAGGATCGGGTTGCGCTTGATGTCGCCGCGCTTCATCAGCACGTTCACCGCATCGACCAGGGCCACGTAGGCGCCGGTGATGGCCGCAGTGCGGGTGCCGCCGTCGGCCTGCAGCACGTCGCAGTCCAGGGTGATGGTGCGTTCGCCCAGTGCGTTGCGGTCCACGCAGGCGCGCAGGCTGCGGCCGATCAGGCGCTGGATCTCCAGCGTGCGGCCGCCCTGCTTGCCGCGTGCGGCTTCGCGGTCGCTGCGGGTGTGGGTGGCGCGCGGCAGCATGCCGTACTCGGCGGTCACCCAGCCTTCGCCCTTGCCACGCAGGAAGCCCGGCACCCGGTTCTCGATGCTGGCCGTGCACAGCACGCGGGTTTCACCGAAGCAGACCAGCACCGAACCTTCGGCGTGGCGGGTGAAACCGCGCTGGATGACGACCGGGCGCAGCTGATCGGGCTGACGGCCACTGGGGCGGAAATCGGACATGGGGCAGGTTCCGTAGGGAAAGGGAGTACGCCACCATCCCCGCGGCCTTCACGGGGCGGGGAAAGGGGCTCAAAAGAGACCGCTAGGGTACCATTCCCCCTTTGCAAGCACCGGATACATCCATGATTCGAAGCATGACGGCCTATGCCGGCGGCGAGCGCTCCACCCCGTGGGGAACGCTGGGCTGCGAGCTGCGCTCGGTCAACCACCGCTTCCTGGAAGTGGGCACGCGCCTGCCCGAGGAACTGCGCGCATTGGAACCGCAGCTGCGCGAACGCATTTCCGCGCGCCTGAGCCGTGGCAAGCTGGATCTGGTGATGCGCCTGCGCGCGCCGGACTCGGCTGCCAGCCTGCAGATCAACGAGGTGCTGCTGGGCCAGCTGGGCCAGCTGGCGCACCGGCTGACCTCCGATTTCCCCAACCTGCAGGTCAGCTTCACCGACCTGCTGCAGCTGCCGGGCGTCACCCAGGGTGAGGCCACCGATGCGGCAGCCCTGCAGATTGAAGCACTGGCGCTGCTGGACCAGGTGCTGGAGGGCTTCATCGCCGCCCGCGAGCGTGAAGGCAATACGCTGGCCACCGCCATCGCCGAGCGCGTGGATGCCATCGAGCGCATCGCCGCGGAGGTCCGTACGCTGATTCCCGCCATTCGCGACGGCCAGCGCACCAAGCTCGCCGCTCGCCTGGCCGACCTGCCGCATCCGGTTGATCCGGGCCGCGCCGAGCAGGAACTGGTGATGTGGCTGCAGAAGCTGGACGTGGACGAGGAGCTGGATCGCCTGTCCAGCCATATCGTCGAGATCCGCCGCGTGCTCAAGCAGCGTGAACCGGTCGGCCGCCGCCTGGACTTCCTGCTGCAGGAGTTCAACCGCGAGGCCAACACGCTTGGCTCCAAGTCGGTGGACAGCCGCACGTCCAACGCCGCCGTCGAGCTGAAGGTGCTGATCGACCAGATCCGCGAGCAGGTGCAGAACATCGAATGAGCATTTCCACGCCCCCGGCCGCGATCGCACGCGGCACGCTGTACATCGTTGCCGCGCCCTCCGGCGCCGGCAAGAGCAGCATCGTCAACGCCACCCTGGCGCGCGACCCGCAGATTGCCCTGTCGATCTCGTTCACCTCGCGCGCCATGCGCCCGGGTGAAGTGAACGGCCAGCACTACCACTTCGTCAGCGCCGAGAAGTTCGAGGAAATGATCGCCGCCGGCGATTTCTTCGAACACGCCTGGGTGCATGGTGACTGGAAGGGCACCGCCCGGCAGTCGGTGGAGCCGCAGCTTGCGGCCGGCCAGGACGTGCTGCTGGAAATCGACTGGCAGGGTGCGCAGCAGGTGCGCCAGCTGGTGCCGGGCACGGTGACGGTGTTCATCCTGCCGCCGTCCAAGCAGGCGCTGCAGGACCGCATGCGCAAGCGCGGCCAGGACAGCGAGGCGGTCATCGCCCAGCGCCTGGGCGCCGCCCGCGATGAAATGCTGCACTTCAATGAGTTCGACTACGTCATCGTCAATGAAGTGTTCGACACCGCCGTGGACGAGCTGTGCGCGATCTTCACCGCCAGCCGCCTGCGCCGGGAGGCCCAGAAGGTCCGGCACGCCGGCCTGATCCAGGCGCTATTGACCCCGGATGCGAGTTCAACTGATTGATTCCTAAAGGGTCCGGTGGGGGTTGGCTTGATTTTGTCCAGCCCCTGCCAGTACACTCCGTCCCCTTTCCCTCATTCGACTGAGCGGCCGACCGGTCGCCGGGAGCCCGTATGGCCCGCATTACCGTAGAAGATTGCCTGGAAGTCGTTAACAACCGTTTTGAGCTGGTGATGATGGCTTCCAAGCGCGCCCGTCAGCTCGCCAATGGCGTGCAGGCCACGCTGGACAACAGCGAGACCGAGGACAAGCCGACCGTGCTGGCACTGCGCGAGATCGCTGCCCGCAAGATCGACAACGCGCTGATCGACGAAGTCGAGAAGGCCGAGCGTGAGCGCGCCGAGCGCGAAGCGCTGGAGTGGGCCGCCGCTGAAGTGGTCGCCGACGAAGACATGTCCAAGAACGACGATTGATCGCATCGATCAACGTCATCGCTGGATACGCCGAACAGCCCGCCCCGTGCGGGCTGTTTCGCATTCAGGGTTTGCCGTAAACGTCGCGCTGGCATAGGCTTTGGCCATGAACCCAGGCCCCACTGCCAAGGTCGCCGCAGTCCCCGCTGCCGCCGTACCCGATTACGTCCTCCAGCTCGAACGCGCCGCCCACTACCTGCCGCCCGAGCAGCTGCCGCTGCTGCGCCGTGCGTGGGAAGTCGGCGCCTCCGCGCACGCTGGGCAGACGCGCAAGTCGGGCGAGCCCTACATCACCCATCCGGTGGCCGTGGCCCAGGTGCTGGCCGAGCTCGGCCTGGACGTGGAAGCGCTGATCGCCGCGATCCTGCACGACACCATCGAAGACACCCCGCTGACCCGCGAGGCGCTGTCGGCCGAGTTCGGTGAAGCGGTGGCCGAGCTGGTGGACGGCGTCACCAAGCTGGACAAGCTGAAGTTCCGCGACCGCCAGGAAGCAGCCGCCGAGAGCTTCCGCAAGATGCTGCTGGCGATGTCGCGCGACCTGCGCGTGATCATGATCAAGCTGGCCGACCGCCTGCACAACATGCGCACGCTGGGCGCGCAGAGCCGCGAAGCGCGGGGCCGCATCGCCCGCGAGACGCTGGAGATCTACGCCCCGATCGCGCAGCGGCTGGGCATGAGCCTGGTCAAGAGCGAACTGCAGAACCTCGGCTTCAAGGCGCTGTACCCGTGGCGCCATGCGATCCTGGAAAAGCACATCCGCAGCCAGCCGGTGGTGCGCCGCGAGGCCCTGGCGCAGGTGGAAGTGCAGCTGTCGCAGCGCTTGGCCAAAGAGGGCATCGAGCACCGCCTGGTCAGCCGCATCAAGACCCCGTGGAGCATCTACAACAAGATGCGCGACGAGAACAAATCCTTCGACCAGGTGATGGACGTGTTCGGCTTCCGCCTGGTCGTGCGCGGCGTGCCGCAGTGCTACCA
>NZ_QAIJ01000212.1:0-8592 GCF_003060985.1 Stenotrophomonas sp. HMWF023 | reverse complement strand
TCCGTGCCCATTGAAGGACGCTCGCATGATCCGCAATTCCCTTTTCCGTTCGGCCGCGCTGGCCGTCGCCGTGTCGCTGAGCCTTGGCGCTCCGACCGCCTTCGCCGCTGACGCCGCCACCGCCACCAGCCCCGCCACCGCCGTACAGCGCCAGGCCGTCGCCCAGGGCCTGTACGAGCTGGCCTACAGCCCCAAGCAGAACGCGGTGTTCGTTGCCTCGTCCGGTGGCTTCGGCGATGACGCCGGCCCGGCCCAGGTGCTGCGCCTGAACCCGACTACGCTCGCCGTGGAAGCCCGCATCCCGTTGGAGCGCAAGGCGTTCGGCGTGGTGCTGGACGACGCCCACAACCGCCTGTACGTGGGCAACACCGTGGACCTGTCGGTGACCGTGGTCGATACCGCACAGAACAAGGCCATCGGCACCGTGCAGCTGATGGAGAAGAAGACCGGCAAGGACGGCAAGGCCGCCTACACCCACGACCTGCGCGAACTGGTGGTCGACAGCGCCGCCAACCGTCTCTACGTGACCGGCCACAGCAGCCAGCCCGATGTGAGCAGCGTGCTGTTCGTGATCGATACCACCACGCTGAAGGTGATCAACACCATTCCGGGCCTGGGCAATGCCAAGGCGCCGGGCCTGGCGTTGGATGCCGCCAACAAGCGCGTGTACACCAGCAATCTGCTGGCCGATCTGGTGGTGGTCGGCACCGACTCCAACAAGGTGGAGGCTCAGCACAGGATCGCCGCCGAGCAGCCGATGAACATCGCGCTGGATCCGGCCGGCAAGCGCCTGTTCGTGACCGACCAGGGCTCGGAAATGCTGCGGGGTTACCAGGCCAAGAGCAGTGGGCTGGTCAGCAAGCATCCTGGCCAGCGCGTGCTGGTGCTCGACCGCAGCAACGGCAAGGAACTGGCCAGCATCCCGACCGACGCCGGCCCGCTGGGCATCCTGTTGGATGCACCGCGCAAGCGCCTGTACGTAACCAACCGCGAAGCCGGTACGGTGACCGCGTACAACAGCGACAGCTACCAGAAGGTGGCCACCTACGCCGTGCCGACGCACCCGAACAGCCTGGCGCTGGATGCGAAGAACAACGTGCTGTACGTCAGCATCAAGAACGGTGAAAAGGATGCCAAGGGCTCGGAAGAGAGCGTGGCGCGGATCCAGCTGTGATGCGATGACGCTGGGTCACGCCCGGCGTCCTGACGCGTGAAGAAGGCAGGGTGCAGACCCTGCCTTTTTCTTTGCCCGGTTGCAGTGCCCACCGCCAACCCGCTAGGGTTGAAGCCCATGGCAGGGAGCCAAAGGATCTAGATCATGCTGGGTATCCACCGCTGGCTGCGCGTCGGCCTGTTGATCACTTTGGGCGCCGTACTGGGTGCATGCACCAGCCGTGACCCCACACCGCCCGAGCCGCTGGACCTGACGCAGCCGATTGCTGTGGACCAGGCCGGCCAGGAAGTATGGTTCGAATTTGAAATCAACGAGCGCAACTTCATTCCGGATCGCACCTATTCGTTGGGGCTGGAGCTGCGGCGCCAGGATTCTGATGCTGGGAATTCGCCCGACATGCATGGTCTGAATGTTCCATTCGAAGTGTCACTGCAGCGCTGGGTGGACGGCGCCTGGGTGGATGTTCCCACCTATGACAGCTTCCAGGCCATGGCTCTCAACGCCGGCAAGCCGCTACCCGCGTGGCACACATCAAACGTATGGAAGTACGCCCGTCTGCGTTCCGGCAGTGACGGCCAATACCATCTGAGCATCGTCGCGCTGCCTGTGGAAATCCATTCGCGCTACCGGCTACAGGTTCGCACTGTGCAGGCGACGCCGGAGTTGCAGCGGTACACATCGCGTTTGCGCGTGCATGTTGCTCGTCTGCCTGGTAAGTAACCAATAGCCCATCCCTTTGAAGGAACGGAGAATCATCTTATGGACAAGCCGCGTTACACCCTGGACATTGTCATTGCCGCGCCCGGAACGCCCTTGATTGACTTGGAAACTGGCAAGCAGCAGGTCTTGGATGGCGTTCCCCAGACGTCAGCACCTGGCCACATGTTCTACGTCCTGCATGCCCCGGGTCAGTCCCCGAAGAGCTTCGGATTTGCTCCCAAGGAGCACGGCAGCATGAATGGTCCTGGCGCCATCATGGAGGACGACGCAGATGTCTATAAGGACCCACGACACACCCGCACCCTCGAGATCAGCGAAGCGCAGTACAGGAAGCTCGAGGCCTTCGGCTCGGATCCGGAGAAGTTCGGCTTCAGCAAGCACTACCAGGACGTGCGCCACAACTGCGTGGACTTCACCTGGGAAGCGCTGAACCACGCGGGCATCGAGCGGAAAAGAAGCATCGACGTGAATGCACTGGGAGGTCCCGCCGGCCAGCTTCTTCCGGACGTCCGCATTCCTCTGGAGATGAAGGGTGGGGGCAAGGACGGTTATCGTCCGCTGCGTAACATCCACGGCGTCGACAGCATCGATCCGCCGTTCCCCAACAGTGATCTCAATCGTACGAAAACCAACCCGATGCCCGATCGTACGTGGAAGCATCGCCTCCTGAGCGACAACGACGACATCGGCGAGCGCAGCGGCGAGCGGGTGGCCAACGACGCGCGTGTGCCGGGTGACGCTTTGCATCCGCTCGACCAGCGGGTGCGCGCGGCGCTGGGCGAGGCGGCCGAGCGGCAGGGTCTGCCGCCGGGACAGCAGCCCGAGCTGTTGGCGGGCCACCTGACACGATTGGCGGTGCAGGGGGGCTACACCGAACGCGATACCTTGCAGGTGGCCTTCAGCAGTGGCGGTGCGGCGGATTCGCCGGGCTATGTTTTTCTGCAGCGCACGGGCGACACCGCCTCACCGGACCCTGCAGCGAACCGCCAGCGGCTTTCGCTCGCCGATGCCCAGCAGGGCACGGTTGAAGAGGTGTACCAGCAAGCAAGCGTGCAGCATCAGGGCCGCGAGTCCAGCCGCGTCGCGCAGGAAGATCAGCTGCAACAGCAGACGCAGCATGCCCAGCCGCGAATGGGCTGATAGCGGCCCATGCCACAGGCGTCGGGGTCATCCACGCCTGGCGGTGTTCACCCCATGCGATGCGCAGGGTTCTGCTGCTGATCCTGTACCTGCGCATCCAACGTCTGCTGCTCAGCCTGCACCGGCTGCTGTCCACCCAGCCCCAGCTTCTGCAATGACTCCTGAGCCGGCGTCTGCGCCGCCTCAGCAGTCGGCAGCATCGCCCGCAGGTGCGCCGGGTTGGCCGGGTCGCCCTGCACCACGAAGATGTTGTGCCCGGCCGGGTGGTTGGCGGTGGCATTGCTCACCACCACGTGGTCGGCGCGTTCCAGGCCCTGTTCACGGGCTTTGACGGCCAGGCTGGCGGCCACGTTCTCGCTGGTGGCGTCGAACGCGCGGCCGTGCTTCTCGTCCAGTGCGGCCACGTTCTGGCGGATCTGCTGGTGGAGGGAATCGTCAGGGGTCATTGGGGGCTCCATGTGGCCGCTACCGTGTGGCCGGATGTGGCCAGTGTAAAACGGTCGCGGGCTGCGCCGTTAACGGCTTTGTTGCTAGCCTGTGGCCCGGTGACGCAGGGGATGGCGTCCGGTGCAATGGCAGCGGGGGAGAGCGTGGTGCACGGGGAGACAAACCGGATACGGGGGCAGGCGGCTGCGCGGTTGCTGCTGGGCGTGGGGCTATGGGCCTGCGCAGGTAGTGCGGTGGCTGACACGCCGGTAGCAGCGGACGATCCCGCCTGCCCATCGCAGGACTTCACGCGTTTCCTGCAACGCTTTGCCGACCCGGCCGATGACCGGGTGCGCCTGCGCTACACCTCCGACCCGCTGGAGTACGAGGTGCCGATGCACACCGTGCGCGACGACCACCAGGGGCTGGCACCCACGCACGTCGTGCTGGAACAGGGCGGCGCGCGATTGAAGCGTTTCGGCTACCGCTACCTCGCTGCGTTCGATCTGTTCGTGCCTTCGCCGGTCAGCCGTGACCCGGTCGCGCTGGAGCGCATGCGTGCGGGCACCTACAACGCACCCACGCTGATCGAGCCGATCGATGACACCGGGCAGCGCGTGACCTTCGGCAGCGACACCGAGCGAGACACCTACACCTTCGCGCGACGTTACGGTTGCTGGATGCTCACGCGTGGCCGCAACCTGCGCGACTGAGCAGGCGCTGCGGCGCTGCGGCGCTGACGATCATTTGTCCGCTGGGCGGTGGTCGTAGCTGATCACGCGCTCAGCCTGCCATTGACCGTTCACCCTGCGCCAGACCTGGATGAAACGGGCCTGGCCGGTCCAGCGTTCAATGCCATCGGTGCCACGCTCATGGAAGCGGTGGTCGCCGATTTCCAGTGCGCGATCGTCCTGCAGTGGGAAGACCTGCAGCGAGCTCTCCACCAGCTCGCGCCGCAGGTGCCAGCCGCCCTTGCGCGCGTTGTCGCACAGGTTGGCTACGCTGCTACGGAAGTCGGCACGACTGCTGGCGGACTTGCCGTCCTTGTCGTGGAAGAACTCCATGTCCTCGGTAGTCATTGCGGCGGCTTTGTCGGCGTCGCAGCTGTCGAACGCTGCGGCGAACAGTTTCGTGTCGGCTGCGCGGATCTGCTCGCGCAGGGTGTCGCTGGCGGGGGAGGTGCCGGCGACTGCGGCGGCGAGCAGGGGCAGGGCGAGCAGCATGGCATGGCTCCGTTGAGGACCGGCGCAGACTGGCACGGGGGCCGTCTCACCGTAAGCGGGCGCTGACGAAACGGGGCCAGGGTCCGACCAATGCCGCGCTGGCGGGTGTGAACCTGTGCGACCCGGCGCCCGTGTACGTGATGTCATGGCCTGAGCCGATTCCATCACGGGCGTCTCCGTCGCGAGTGCCTAGGCTGGGGTCCTCATTTCCCCCCGGAGCTCCCATGCCTACCTCCTCCGTCCGCCTGCACATTGAAGACACCGGCGGCACCGGCCGTCCGGTGATCCTGATCCACGGCTGGCCGTTGTCCGCCGAATCTTGGAAGGCCCAGGTGCCGTTGCTGCGCGATGCCGGCTACCGGGTGATCAGCTATGACCGCCGAGGTTTCGGTCGCTCGGAAAAGCCCGCCGATGGTTACGAGTACGACACTCTGGCAGCTGATCTGGCCGGCCTGATCGACGAGCGTGGCCTGCGCGATATCACGTTGGTCGGCTTCTCGATGGGCGGTGGCGAAGTGGCCCGTTACATCGCCAACCACGGTGAGGACCGTCTGCACAGCGTGGTGTTTGCTTCGGCCGTGCCGCCGTACCTGCTGAAGGGCGCGGACAACCCGGACGGGCCGCTGACCCAGGAAAAGGCCGATGAGATGCGCCAGGGGCTGGAGAAAAACCGCGAAGCGTTCTTCGACGGCTTCACCCGCGACTTCTTCAGTGCCGACGGCAAGCTGATGGTCACCGAGGACGAGCGTCAGGCCGCCATCGCACTCGCCCATCAGTCCGACCAGACCGCCGCCCTGGGTTGTATGAAGGCGTTCGCCACCACCGATTTCCGTGCGGACCTGAAGAAGGTGACGGTACCGACGCTGGTGCTGCACGGTGACAGCGACGCCACGATGCCGTTCGAGGGCTCGGGCAAGCGCACGCATGCGGCCATCGCCGGCAGCGAGGTGGTGGTGCTGAAGCATGCGCCGCATGGCTGCAACACCAGCCACGCCGATGATTTCAATCTGGCCCTGCTGGAATTCCTGAAGAAATAACGCCGACTACGGCATCATCCGCACATGCCTACTGCCCGCACGCCGCCCTGGAAGAAGCCCAACCCGAAGGGCCAGAAGACGCAGCCCCTGACGGAGGCGCAGAAGGCGGCGGCGCGGCAGCGGGCAGAGGAGAACGGACGTCGTTACCCGAACCTGGTGGACAACATGTGGGCGGCGAAACTGCCGCGTGGTTGACGCGCTACCTGACGCGCCGCAGTAACAGATGCAGCCCCACCATCGGCAACACTCCCGCATGCAGCGCATATGCAGCGGACATGATCGCGCGTCATCCGCGATGGTGTCGCATCTGCCAGCCGACAGCGGCCGTTGGCTTGGCTAGCATGCGCGTCACTCGCTGGGGATACACCGATGACTGCCTTCACTGCCCGCCTCGGGCGCTTCTTCGGCGCTGGCCTGATGTTGTTGCTGCTGCAGGTGGTGGCACTGCTGTCGGTTGGCTTGGCCGCAGGTTACTTCCATCACCGCGTGGACCTGCTGCTGGAGCCACTGTCCTTGGCCTGTGGTGGCACCGATCAGGGCGCGCGCCTGCACGTGGCCGAGCATCTGCTGGCGCGTGCCGGTGCGCTGGATGATTGGCAGCCGCTGTGCTGGTTGCCGATGGCAGCGCTGGTGCTTGCTTTGCTGGGTACGCTCCTGGTCTGCGTGCACTGGCTGCGCCATGTTGATGTGCCGCTACGCCGCAGCACATGGGGCCTGCTTGCCCTGCACGCGGCGGCACTGCTGCTGGCCAGCGCGATGCTGCGACTGTATGAGCATGTGTGGGAAGGCATCACCACTGCACTGCCGGCTGCGTGCATGACAGATCTGGGACCGGATGGACATGAGCTGCCGTCCTCGATGCGGCAATGGTTGCTGCAGCTCTTCGCCAGGGCGGACCTGATGCCGCCGCACGCGCCTGATGCGCTGGCCATCATCCTGTGTGGGCTGTTGCTGGCAGCGATGGTGGTTGGTCTGTGGTTATGGCGCATTACTTCGCGATTGACGCAGCCCTGAGGCCCGGTACGGATATCGCCCGCTGACTCGGCCCAGCGCCGCAACACCTGGCCCACACTCGGCTGCAAGGCTCAATCGCGCTACAGTCGCTGCATCCTCATCCCATGGATGTACCGATGCGTCTGTTCCTGCGTGCGTTGCCGTTGCTGTTGTTGTCACTCACCGTCCACGCTGCCGAGGTCGATCGGCGCATTGCGGTGACCATTGACGATCTGCCGTGGGCGCGCCTGGATGAGATCGTGCCGGCGGATCTGCAGGCGCGTCATGCCGCACTGATGGCGCAGCTGCGCCAGGCTGACGTGCCGGTGATCGGTTTCGTCAACGGCAACAAGCTGGAAGTGGATGGCAAGGTGCAGCCGGCGCGCGTGCAGATGCTGCGCGACTGGCTGGATGCCGGCTACGAGCTGGGTAACCACACCTGGTCGCACATGGACCTCAACGCCAAGGGCGTGCCAGCGTTCCAGCAGGATTTCCTGCGCGGCGAGCAGGTGTTGCGACCGCTGCTGGCCGAACGCGGGCAGGCGCCACAGTGGATGCGTCATCCGTATCTGCGCGCCGGCCGCACGCCGGAAGATCGCGCGGCGATGGACGTGTTCTTCAAGCAGCACGGCTACCGCGTTGCGCCGGTGACGGTCGATAACGGTGAGTGGGTGTGGGCCTTCGCCTACGCCAACGTGATGAACGAGCAGCCTGACTCACCTGAGCGTGAGGCGACGCTGGCGAGCCTGCGCAAGGGCTATGTGCCGTACATGCTGAACAAGGTGGATTACTACGAGAAGCAGTCGCTGGCGCTGCTGGGGTATGCGGTGCCGCAGGTGTGGCTGATGCATGCCAACGAACTCAACGCGGCGACGTTCGCCGAGCTGGTGGCGGCCACCAAGCGTCGTGGCTATCGATTCGTGTCGCTGCAGGAGGCCGTGCGTGACCCCGCCTATGCGCGCGGTGCGGAGGGCTACAGCGGTCGCTATGGGCCGAGCTGGCTGCACCGCTGGGCGATGGCCGAGAACAAGCCCAAGGAGTTCTATGCCGGCGAGCCGGAAGTGCCGAAGTGGGTGATGAAGCTGGCCAAGGTGGATGGCGAGTGAGGCTCAGCGCTTGACGGCCAGCACGCCGTCCAGCGCCAGCTCGGCCTTGAAGCCTGCCTTTTCCAGGCGCTTGGCCACTTCGCGCGGCACGTCGCGGCCGCTGGTCAGCTTGTTCGGCGCGCCGGTGTAGTGGAACAGGCGCCCCCCCTTGCGGATGACGCGGGCGAGGTGGTCGTAGAACACCTGCGAGTACAGTTCGCCGGCGATGCCGAAGCGCGGCGGGTCATGCAGGATCGCATCGACGCTGTTGCTGGCCACCTGTTCGATCTGCTGCGACACGTCGCCGTGGCTGAAGTGCAGGCGACCGCCAGCGGCGGCTGAATCCGGATCGGGCGACCACGGGTTGAGCGTACGCAGCCACATCACGTCGGCGTTCTTTTCGAACGAGCGGATCTGGCCGACACCAGCCTCCAATGCACACGCGGCGAAGTAGCCCAGGCCGCCGCAGGTGTCGAGGATCATCTTGCCGGCCGGGGCGACCAGCTCGACCTTGCGGCGCGCGTCCTCGAACGGCGACAGCTTGGAGGTCGGCAGCATCTTGATGCCGTCGATCTCGAAAGTCGGTGCGCCCCATTCGGTCGGCACCAGCTTGATCAGCGAGCCACTGAAGCGGGAAATGGAGGAGAACTCCTCGCCATCCCAGTAGTACAGCGTGCGGTCCTTCAGCTTGCCCGGCCAGGGATAGTGCTGGCCGCGGAAGGTGAAACCCTCGGCATCCAGCTGTACCACCTCTTCGCTGCGCCCCAGGTCGAGCGAGCCCTGCCATTCGGTAG
>NZ_QAIJ01000211.1:0-8878 GCF_003060985.1 Stenotrophomonas sp. HMWF023 | reverse complement strand
CTTCTTCAGCGCGGCCAGGGTCTCGTCCCACACCTTCAGGCGTGCCTGCTGCGCGGCCGCGCCGACGTCGGGCATGCGGGTGGCGTTGGCCGGCGCGTCTTCGTCCTCGCTGGCCTCGCCGCCGCCGTCCTGGCGCCACTTCCATTCCTTCTCGTACAGCGCGCGGAAGGCGGCGTCGGCGGGCGATTCAGTGGCCACGCTGGCCGGCGCGGTGGCGGTGGGCGGTGCGGCCAGGGCCACGGCAGGGGCGGACAGGGCGATCAGCAGGGCTACGGCAAGACGGGTTTTCACGAGCACAGGTTCCCGGGAAGGCAGACCCCGATCATGGCACCCCGCACCGCGCATGGCATGGGACGAAGGTCCTGCCTGCAACGCAGGCAGGACCGGGAATGGCCGCAAGCCGGGACCCCAGCGCCGAAGGCGCGTGGTAGCGCGGGGCCATGCCCCGCGAGCGCGCAGCGCGGCCGACGTTGGCGGTCATCCCACAGCCGCCGGGCATCGCCCGGCGCTACCGATGCACAGCGGTGCCGACCGAGGTCGGCGTCTACCAGGCCTTCAGTGGCTGGCCTTGTCCCGCTTCCAGCCGCGGTGCTTGATGTCCAGCTGCAGGCTGTACAACGCGGTGAACGCCGGGAACAGGTTCTGCAGCACGCCCACCGAGTCCTGCTTGGCCGAGAACAGGAAGTAGCTCAGCGTCATCAGGCTGCCGACCACGCTCATGTACCAGAACAGGCGCGGGATCACCGGCTTGCCGGCGCGCTTGGAGGCGACGAACTGGACCAGCCAGCGGCCGCCAAACATCAACGCACCGGTGTAGCCGATCAGCTTCCAGCCGGTCACATGCAGGCCGGTCCAGTACAGCCAGGTCAGCGGCTGGTCCAGCCAGTGCAGCTCCAGGTCCATCAACGCTCCTCCACCGCAGTGCGCTTGCTGCGGGTGATCAGCCAGGCCACGCCACGCAGGTCGCGGATGCCGACCAATGCGCGGCCGAGGTTGTTGTACTTGGACACGCCCGCAGTGCGGTGGCGATGGTTGACCGGCACGCTGGTGGTCTTCCAGCCGGCGCGCTGCATCAGTGCCGGCAGGTAGCGATGCATGTGGTCGAAGTACGGCAGGTCGAGGAAGGCGTTGCGCTCGAACAGCTTGATGCCGCAGCCGGTATCGGGGGTGTCATCGCGCAGCATGCGCGCGCGGATGGCGTTGGCCCACTTGCTGGCCCAGCGCTTGCTGCCGCTGTCCTTGCGGTTGACGCGCCAGCCGGCGAACAGCTTCACCTGGGCATCGGCGGCACCGCGGGCCTGCAGCAGCTTGGGGATGTCGGCCGGATCGTTCTGGCCATCGCCGTCGAGGGTGGCGATCCACGGTGCACGCGCATGCTTGACGCCGGTACGTACCGCGGTGCTCTGCCCGCTCTGCGAAACGTGGTGCAGCACCCGCAGTTCCGGCGTGGTGGCCTTCAGGCCCTGCAGCACGGCCAGGGTGTCATCGCGCGAATGATCATCGATGTAGACGATCTCGAACGGCAGCCGGCCGCGCAGTGCAGCGGTGATTTCGGCCACCAGTGGCGCGACGTTGTCGCGCTCGTTGAATACAGGGACGACGACGGACAGCTCGGGTTGGCTCATGGGGGACTCGGCCAAGGAGGGACAAAGACCGCGCATTTTCCGACGCCGAGGTTATCCGAAGATGAATCCGGCAGTGTGAGGATGCGTTCTCACGCGCGATCAGCAAAATACTCGCGGCACCACTGCACCACCGGCGGCAGGCCCTGTTCGATCGGCATGACCGGTTCGTAGCCAAATGCGTCATGTGCGCGCCGGGTATCGGCCATCGTGCGTACCATGTCGCCCGGCTGCATCGGCTTGTACACCTTCTGCGCGGGGCGACCAGCGGCCTGCTCGATCACGCCGATGAAGCGCTCCAGCTCGACCGGCGTGTGGTTGCCGAGGTTGAACACCCGGTGCGGCACCGGACCATCAGCCGGGTGCGCGAGGGCGCCGAGAATACCGGCAACGATGTCGGAGACATGTGTGAAGTCGCGCTGCATGCGGCCTTGGTTGAACACATCGATCGAACGACCGGCCAGCACCGCGCGCGAGAACAGCAGCGGCGCCATGTCCGGCCGGCCCCAGGGGCCGTACACGGTGAAGAAGCGCAGGCCGGTGGCATGCAGGCCATACAGCTGCGCGTAGGTGTAGGCCATCAGTTCATTGGCGGCCTTGGTTGCTGCGTACAGCGAGCGCGGCTGGTCCACGCGCTGGTCTTCGGAAAACGGCGGCGTTGCCGAATCGCCGTACACCGAACTGCTGGACGCATACACCAGATGCTGCACGCCACGGTGGCGGCACAGCTCGAGCATGTTGACGAAGCCGACCAGGTTGCTGTCGACGTAGGCGTGCGGGTTTTCCAGCGAATAGCGCACGCCGGCCTGCGCGGCCAGGTGGATCACCGCCGTCGGCTGTATTTCGTCGAACAGCGCAGCCAGGCCGTCGCGGTCGGTCAGGTCCAGCGTGCGCAGGTCCAGCGTCGGGCACAGCGCGGCCACGCGGTCACGCTTGATCTGCGGGTCGTAGTAATCGTTGAAGTTGTCCAGGCCGACCACGGACTGGCCCGCATCAAGCAGGGCGCGCGCGGTGTAGGCACCGATGAAGCCGGCTGCGCCGGTAAGCAGGATGGTCATTGCGGTGGGCCTGGAATTCAACGGTCGATTCAGTGGTTACAGCGTCTGATGGTACGCGCAGGGCCTAGAACAGGCCGAAACGCTTCTTGGCCACATTGGTGCGCCCAGGCTGGATGACATCCTGGATGTTCTTCGCATCGAAGCGGTCCAGCAGGGTTTCCGAATCCTTCTTCAGCTTCAGATCCATCTCTTCCGGGTACAGCGGCACGATCGCCATGAACTCGATGGTCTTGCCGTCTTCCAGCTCCAGCGTGCCGAAGTCGTCCGGGGTCGTGACCGGCGGCAGCACGATGGCGCCATCGAATCCCACGCCCGGCGCATAGGGCTCGGACGGATGACCGTTGGGAATGGTGTGGCCGAAGCCCAGCCAGGTGTCGTACTCATGCGGCAGCCGCGCCAGGGTCTTCAACAGACGCACCGGCCAATAGTTGCGTTCGTCCTCGAAGGCATCCTGGGTGATCGGCCAATCCGCTGGCAAGGTCACCATCAGTTCCATGTGCCGGGGAGCATCCACCTCATCGGGCACGGCCATCGGCAGATCGCTCATGCCCGAGGTCACCAGGCGCAGGTACGGACACTCGTCGGTGGCCGGCACCACGTGCACGTCGATGTGCACGATATCGGAGATGATTTCGTGGAAGACGCCGGAGATCGGGCCCAGATGGCGCTCGATGTAGGCACTGATCGCCTCGATGTGTTCTTCGCCGTGGGCCGGGGTGAAGTCCTTCTCGCGGCTGTGCACGAGAATCGGGCTGCCGCCCGGGCTGACGTCGTCGATTTCAATGGTCATGTCCTGCTCCCTGGATGAGCCACGGGGCGGAGCGGCCCACCTGCGGTGGACGATAGACCTCCGGCACGCGCGGCGGTGCGTTCCCTGCAATCGACGGAGCACGGCAGGAACAGGCCGTGCGCCCATGAAACTGCGCCGGGGTCAGCCCTGGCGCGTGCGCAGCCGCTCCAGCACGCCATCAAGCGTGTCCAGGTTGGCGTAATGGATGATCAGCTTGCCCTTGCCACCGCGGCCGTGGTTGATCGCAACGGAGGTGCCCAGTACTTCGGACAGCTCGGTTTCCAGCGAGGCGATATCGGCCTGCTGCACCTTGGCCACCGGCTGCGGACGGTTGCTCGGCACCTTGCCGGCGGCGAACGCCTGCGCACGACGCTCGACCTCGCGCACCGACCAGCCCTCATCGGCCGCTTCCTGGGCCAGCTTGCTGGCCAGTTCCGGAGCCAGGGTCAGCAGCGCGCGAGCGTGCCCCATCTCCAGCCGGCGCGTTTCCAGCAGCAGGCGGATGGCGATCGGCAGCTCCAGCAGGCGCAGCAGGTTGGACACCGCCGCGCGCGAGCGGCCGACGGCCTCGGCGGCCTCGGCATGGGTCAGGGTGAATTCGCTGATGAGGCGCTGCAGCGCTTCGGCTTCTTCCAGCGGGTTGAGGTCTTCGCGCTGGATGTTCTCGATCAGCGCCATCGCGATGACGGTGCGGTCTTCCAGCTCGCGCACCACCACCGGCACTTCGTCCAGGCCGGCCAGCTGCGAGGCGCGCCAGCGACGTTCACCGGCGACGATTTCGAAGTTGCCTGCCGGCAGCTGGCGCACCAGGATCGGCTGGATCACGCCCTGCGACTTGATCGAGTCGGCCAGTTCGGACAGCTTGCCCTGGTCCATTTCGCGACGCGGCTGGTACTTGCCCGGCTGCAGCTGGCCTACCGGCAGCTTGCGCAGCACTTCACCGGGCAGCGGCTCGATCACCGCCGTGCTGGCCTGCACCTGGCTGACCGCGCCCTTGGGCCCCAGCAGGGCGTCCAGGCCGCGGCCGAGGCCACGCTTCTTGGCGGCAGGCTTGCTGGTCATCAGACGGTCTCCACGGCCTTGGTGGCCTTGTTGCGTTCGTTGTTGCGGCGGATGATCTCGCCGGCCAGGCCGAGGTAGGCGACACCGCCACGCGAAGCACGATCGTAGCCGACGATGCTCTGGCCATGGCTGGGCGCCTCGGCCAGGCGCACGTTGCGCGGCACGATGGTGCGGAACACGCGGTCACCGAAATGCTCGGTGAGCTCGGCCGACACGGCATTGGCCAGGTTGTTGCGCACATCGAACATGGTGCGCAGCACGCCTTCGATCTCCAGCGCCGGGTTGAGGTTGGCGCGCAGCGCTTCGATGGTTTCCACCAGCGCGCTCAGGCCTTCCAGCGCGTAGTACTCGCACTGCATCGGCACGATCACCGAATCGGCGGCGGCCAGGGCGTTCAGGGTCAGCAGCGAGAGTGCCGGCGGGCAGTCGATCAGGATGTAGTCGTACTCGTCGCGGATCGGCGCCAGCGCGCGCTTCAGGCGCTGCTCGCGCTCGCTCTGCGCCATCAGCTGGATCTCGGCCGCGGTCAGGTCGATGTTGCCCGGCAGCAGGTCGTAGCCTTCGGCGGTCTGCACGCGCACGTCGGCAGCGCTGGACTCGCCCAGCAGCAGATCGTAGGTGGAGGAGACCAGCTCGCGCTTGTCCACGCCACTGCCCATGGTCGCGTTGCCCTGGGAATCCAGGTCGACCAACAGCACGCGCTTGGGTGCGTTGGCCAGGGAAGCGGCCAGGTTGACGGCGGTCGTGGTCTTGCCGACGCCACCCTTCTGGTTGGCGATGGCGATGATGCGGGCCATGCGGGTGTGCCTCGTCGACGTGTGCTGGGACCGGTCATTATGCGTACAACCGGGCCCGTGCGGAAATCGTGGATCGCCAACCGCTTGTTCCACAAGGGGGTGGCGGCGGGGTTCAGGGGCCTGTGACGGTGACCAGATGGCGTTCGCCGGCCAGGCCGGGCACGCTCAGCGGGACCACCTCGCGCACCTGCCAACCGGCCGGCAGCGCTGCGATCTCCTCATGCGGGTAGACGCCCTTCATGGCCAGCAGCACGCCACCGGGGCGCAGCAGGTGGCCACCGACGCGGACGATGCCGGCCAGGGTGTCCATCGCGCGCGCGGTCAGCTGGTCGTAGCTGCCCGGCTCGGCCAGCGCTTCGGCGCGCGACTCGGCCACGCGGGCATTGCCCAGGCCCAGCTGGCGCACGGCCTCGCGCATGAAGCGGGCCTTCTTGCCGTTGCTTTCCACCAGGGTGACCTGCAGGCCCGGGCAGGCGATCGCCAGCGGGATGCCCGGCAACCCGGGGCCGGTACCGAGGTCGGCCAGGCTGCCATCGGCCACGAAAGGCTGCATCGCCAGCGAATCAAGCAGATGGCGGGTGACCATTTCCTGCGGATCGCGGATGGCGGTGAGGTTGTAGGTGCCGTTCCAGCGGTGCAGCAACGCCAGGTAGCGCAGCAGCGGCGGGGCCAGCTCGGCGGCCAGGCCCATGCTGGCCAGGCCCTGCTGCAGCGTGGTCGCTACGCCGGCGGGAAGATCGTGTTCGCTCATTCCAACATTATCGCCGGTTTTCACTGCAGATTCGGCGATTCACTGCGGATACCAGGCCAATGCGGCGCGGAACTGACCGCTGGCCTGCCACTCGTGCAGGTGCCAGCGCGCGGCCTCGCCCAGTTCCGGGTCGCACCAGCGCAGGTGCAGCGCGCCATCGGCGGCCGGGGCCAGCTGCAGGCGGTGCAGGCCAAAGGAAATGCCCTGCCCGTGCGCCTTCAGCATGGCTTCCTTGGCGCACCACACGCGGAAGAACCAATGTTCGCGGTCGGCCTCGTCCAGACCCTGCAGCCAGACCACTTCGTCGGGATGGAAGAAGCGCTGGATGATTTCCAGCATGCGTGGGCGCGGCCGCAGCAGTTCCAGGTCCACCCCCAGCCGCACGCCTTCGCCCAGCGCCACCAGCAGCACCTCGCCGCTGTGGCTCCAGCCGGTGCCGTAGTGGGCCAGCGCGCCGCTCAGCTCGGGCCGGCCCTTGTCGTCGCGCAGCAGCGGCAGCGCATCCGGCTCGCCGCCCAGGGCCTGTGCCAGCACCTGCCGGGCCTGCGGCTCACCGCGCTGACCGGGCACGTGCGGGCAGCGCCAGACCGTGACCGGACCAAACCGCCAGGGGCCGTCGAGGGTGGCTGGCAGGCTCATCCGCACGCGGCCGTCACGGGATTGCACGACGGGTTCACAGCGTTGCGCGTCAACTGTGCTCGGTTATCCACCGGAGAGTCGATCATGGGAATCATCATCTGGCTGATCGTCGGCGGCATCGTCGGCTGGCTGGCAAGCATCATCATGAAGCGCGATGGCCAGCAGGGCATCATCCTCAACATCGTGGTGGGCATCGTTGGCGCACTGATTTCCGGCTGGCTGTTCGGCGGCGGCATCAATGAAGCGATCACCCTCCGCACGTTCCTGTTCTCGCTGATCGGCGCGGTGATCCTGCTGGCGATCGTCAACCTGTTCACCCGCAAGAGCATACGCTGACGCGGCGGTAGTGCCGGCCGCTGGCCGGCAAACGCATCAGGACGGGGCCCGGCCATTGCCGGGCCTCGTTGTTTCAGCCCAGCTGCACCCACGCCGGTGCATGGTCGCTGGGACGTTCCCAGGTGCGCGGCTCACGGTCGATGTCCGAGGCCACCACACTGCCCTTCAGTGCATCGGAGACCAGGGTCAGGTCGATGCGCAGGCCGAGGTTGCGGCGGAAACCGGCCGCCCGGTAATCCCACCAGCTGAACGTGCCGGCCTCGTCGTTGTGCAGGCGGAAGCCGTCGTGCAGGCCCAGCTGCAGCAGTTTGGTCAGCGCACCACGCTCGGCGGTGGAGGTCAGGATGTGGTTCTCGTTCCACACCTCCGGGTCATGCACGTCGCGCGCATCGGGGGCGATGTTGAAATCACCCATCACGATCAGCTTCGGATGCCGCTGCAGTTCTTCGGCTATCCACGCATGCACCGCCTCCAACCAGCGCAGCTTGTACTCGTACTTGTCGGTGCCGATGTCCTGGCCGTTGACCACATACAGGTTGATCACCCGCAGGTCGCCGAAGGTGCCGGCGATGACCCGTTTCTGCTCGTCCTCGAAGCCGGGAATGCCGATCTGCACGTCCTGCGCCGGCTCGCGCGACACCAGCGCCACGCCGTTATAGGTCTTCTGGCCGGCGAACACGCTGCGGTAACCGGCGGCGATCAGCGCCGAGTCCGGGAACTTGTGGTCCTCCAGCTTGGTTTCCTGGATGCCGACGATGTCCGGGCCGAAGTCCTTGAGCCACTGCTCCAGGTGCGGCAGGCGGACATTGAGCGAATTGACGTTCCACGAGGCGATCTTCATGGGGGCATTCTACCCGGCCCTGCTTTGGTAGACGCCAACCTTGGTTGGCGCTTGGGGATGCCGTGCGCCCCGGTAGAGGCCGACCTTGGTCGGCGCTTGGGGTTCACGCGTGCCAACCAAGGTTGGCAACTACCAGAACCCGGTCCCGTCAGTAGAGCCACGCCATGCGTGGCTTCACCGCAGCAGCAACCTCAACAACCCCGCAATCTTCGAATACGGCGGCCGCAGCCGGTCACTGGCCGCCCAGCGCGACTGCCACAGCACCGGCAGCAGTTTGCTCATGGCATCGAACCCAGCCTGTCCGTGGTATGCACCCATGCCACTGGCGCCAACCCCGCCGAACGGCAAACCATCGGCGGCGAAGTGCAGCAGCGTGTCATTCACCGTCACCCCGCCCGCCACCACCTGGCCGAGGATGCGCTCCACCGTGGCCGTGTCATGGCTGAAGGGATACAGCGCCAGCGGCCGGTCGCGGGCCACGATGTCGGCCAACGCCGCATCCAGGTCCGGATAGGCACGTACCGGCAGGATCGGGCCGAAGATCTCCTCGCGCATCAGGTCCAGGTCATCCGGCGGGTCCAGTACTACGGTCGGCACCAGCAGCCGCTCGCGGTCGGCGCGCGCCTCATCCACCTGCGCCAGCGCAATCACCGGCACGCCACGCTCGCGCGCCTGCGCCAGATAGCCCTGCAGGCGCCGGTACTGGCCTTCGTTGATGATCCGCGTGTAGTCACCCGCATCGCTGAAATCGCCGTAACGCTCGCGCACCTGCTGCTGCAACGCCTGCACGAATTCGCGCTGGCGCACGCTGTCGATCAACACGTAATCCGGCGCGATGCAGGTCTGCCCGGCGTTGAACCACTTGCCGGTGGCCAGCCGCGCAGCGGCCTTGTCCAACGGAAAATCGCGGCAGACGATGGCAGGCGACTTGCCGCCCAGCTCCAGCGTCAGCGGCACCAGATGTTCCGCCGCCGCGGCCATC
>NZ_QAIJ01000210.1:3892-4807 GCF_003060985.1 Stenotrophomonas sp. HMWF023 | reverse complement strand
CCCCGCCCCCCCACGGATAGCCCGCTGTTGCTGTTGCTTCGGCTCCGGCCTCTGCAGGTGCAGGGCGCAGCCCTGCCGGCAAACCTCACCCCAACGCCCGCGCCTTCAGCTCGCCCTGCTCATGCAGCGTAACGAAACGCCCCTTCTCATCCCGCCCGACCTGCGCCAGCGCCACCTGCGGGTCATGGGTAAAGAACAGATGCACGTTGCGCGCCAGCTTGTCTTCCAGGAACTGCCGCTTCTCGTCGATCAGCAGCTCGGCATTGCGGTCGTAGCCCATCGTGATCGGCACGTGCACCCACGAACGACCGGGAATCAGATCGGCGCAGAACACCACGCCGCCGTGCGCCCCTGCGCCTGCGCGGTCCTGCCCCACGATCTCGGCCAGCATCAGCCCCGGCGTGTGGCCGTCGCTGTAGCTGAAACGCACGCTGTGGCCGAGTACCTTCGAATACTCACCGTCCACCACTTCCAGGCGCCCACTGGCCTGCAGCAGGCCCGGCAGTTCCGGAATGAAGCTGGCACGATCGCGCGGGTGCGGCTGCAACGCGCGCTGCCAATGCTGCGCACCGACCACGTACGTCGCATTGGGGAACAGCAGTTCCGGTTCACGGCCTTCGCGCCACGCCGCCAGCAGGCCACCGGCATGGTCGAAGTGCAGATGGCTGAGCACCACCACGTCGATGTCTTCGTGCTCGAAGCCAGCTTCGCGCAGTGAATCGATCAGCACATGCTGGCTTTCCTGCACGCCGTAGCGCTCGCGCATGCGCGGATCGAAAAACGCACCGATGCCGGTTTCGAACAGCACCGTCTTGCCCTCAAGCGGGCTCGCCAACAACGCACGACAGGCCAGCTCGATGCGATTGAGCTCATCCGGTGCTGCCCATTTCTCCCACAATGCACGCGGTGCATTGC
>NZ_QAIJ01000210.1:2278-3882 GCF_003060985.1 Stenotrophomonas sp. HMWF023 | reverse complement strand
GGGTATTACCGCGGATCGACCATAGTTTCATGGCGCAATTATCGGTCGCCGCTCGTTAAATAATCGCTAGCGGGAAAACGAAAAACCCCGCCGTTGCGGGCGAGGTTCTCAGGTCTGCGTCCGCCGGGCATGGCCCGGCGCTACCACCGGATCAGGGAGCCGGCACGACCTGGGCGCTGCCGACCGGATTGCGCGGATCGCTGCCGCCAAACAGCTTGTTGGCCTTGCGGTCCCACTCCACCGTCTGCAGGTTGCCCCACACATGGCTGGAACCACGGCCACCAGCGGCGACCTCGCCCGGCAGATCGATCTTGTGGCCCATCGCCTGCAGCTGCTTGATGGTCGCAGCGTCGAAAGCGTTGCTCTCGGCTTCGATCAGGTCCGGCAGCCACTGGTGGTGGTAGCGCGGCAGCGCGGCGACCTGCTGCGCATCCAGGCCAGCGTCGTAGCCGAGAATGCCCAGCAGCACCATGGTGATGATGCGGCTGCCACCAGGCGTGCCCAGCACGATCACCTTGTCGTCGTTCTCCATGAACGTCGGCGTCATCGAGCTGAGCATGCGCTTGCCCGCTTTCGGTGCATTGGCGGCGTAGCCCATCACGCCAAAGGCGTTGGGCGTGCCCGGCTTCAGCGCGAAGTCGTCCATCTCGTTGTTCAGCAGCACACCCGTTCCCTTCGGAATCAGGCCCGAGCCGTACAGCAGGTTGACGGTCTGGGTAGCACCGACACGGTTGCCGTCACGGTCGATGATCGAGAAATGGGTGGTCTCGTCATCTTCCAGCGGCGTCGGGTTGCCCGACAGCAGGTCGCTGGGAGTGGCCTTCTCCGGGTGGATGGTGGCACGCAGGCCCTGTGCGTAATCCTTGCTGGCCAGCACCTTCTGCGGGATCTGCACGAAATCCGGATCGCCGAGGAAGAAGGTGCGGTCACGGTAGGCACGGCGCATCGACTCCACCACCAGATGGGTGCGGTGCGCCGCATCCATCTGCTTGATGTCCCAGCCTTCCAGGATCTGCAGCATGCTGGCCAGGGCGATGCCACCGGAGGACGGCGGCGGCGCGGTGGTGATCTTCCAGCCGTTGTAGTTGAAGACGATCGGCGCACGCTGCTTGACGCGGTAGCCGGCCAATTCCTCGGCGGTCCACTTGCCACCTGCCTGCTTCACGCCGGCCAGCAACAGCTTGCCGGTCTGGCCCTTGTAGAAGCCATCGAAGCCGCCGGCTGCCAGGCGTTCCAGGGTCTGCGCCAGTTCCGGCTGCTTGAACAGGTCACCGGTGGCGATCGGCTTGCCATTGCGCAGGTAGACCTCGCGCGTACCGGGGTAACGTTCCATCACTTCGCGGCGCGAGGCATAGCCTTTGGCCATGCGCTCATAGACCGGGAAGCCATCGCGGGCGATACGGATCGCCGGCTGCAGCGAGGCCGCCAGCGGCAGCTTGCCGTGCTTGGCCGACAGTTCGACCAGCGCCGCCGGCAGGCCGGGAATGCCGGCCGACCACGGGCCGTTGACCGAGCGGTCGCGGTCCAGGTCGCCCTTCTTGTCGAGGAAGGCCTGCGGCGTGGCGGCGGCCGGCGCGGTCTCGCGCGCGTCCAGCATCACGTCC
>NZ_QAIJ01000210.1:0-2268 GCF_003060985.1 Stenotrophomonas sp. HMWF023 | reverse complement strand
GTGCAGCAGGAAGAAGCCGCCGCCGCCCAGTCCCGAACTGATCGGCTCGACCACGGCCAGGGTCGAGGACACGGCCACCGCCGCGTCAAAGGCGTTGCCGCCCTGGGCCAGGATGTCGACACCGGCCTGGGTGGCCAAAGCGTGGCCGCTGGCGATGGCCGCGCCGTCAGGACGCTCGGCACGGGCCGGGGCATCAGCCCAGGCGATGGGGCTCAGCAGCAGGCCGAGCAACAACAGGGGGCGGGCGAACGGCTTCATTCGGATGGGGGCTCCGCATAGAGTTCGGGATGATCGTGCTGCAGTTGACGCAACTTGGCCAGCAGCTCGATTTCGGTTTCGACGATGTCCGGATCGGGGTCGATGCATTCGACCGGGCACACGACCACGCACTGCGGTTCGTCGAAATGACCCACGCACTCGGTACAGCGGGCGGGGTCGATCACGTAGATGGTTTCACCCATCGTGATGGCCTGGTTCGGGCAGGCCGGCTCGCATACGTCACAGTTGACGCAGAGCTCATTGATTTTCAGCGACATGGCGATACTCCACGCCCGCGCCTTGGGACAAGGACCGGCCTGCGCGGGCGCGCGGGCCGGTCAGGTCATCAGCGGCGCCCATCGCAGGGCGCCGCCCGGGTCGTGCCGCAGCACGACCGCCTCGGCTCGGTCTTACTTGGCTTCGACGAAAATGTACTCGGCACCGGTCGGCTGGACCACGGCCTGCACGCGGGCGTTGTCGGCGGACTGGCCGATGAAGACGACGCGCACGCCCTTCATGGAATCCGGCGAGACGTCCTTGAACACGACCTGGATCATGTCAGCCATCTTGCCCGAGGCCGACGAACCGAAGGCCAGCATGTTGCCCGGCTGCACGCCACGGGCCACAGCCTGGGTCGCGCTTTCGGTCTGGCGCTCGTACTTGGCCTGGAAGTCCGGGTCGGTTTCCGGCGAGAGGTAGTACAGGAACGGGCTGTTGGTGATGTTGCCCATGTTCTGGATGGCCACTTCCTGCAGGTACTTCTTCCAGCCTGCGTCGTCTTCCTTGGCCGGAGCGACCAGCGCCTGCTTGGCTTCGTCGACCGGAGCGGCTTCTTCCTTCTTGCAGGCGGTGAAAGCCAGGGCAAACGAGGCGATCAGCATCGCGCGCATGGTGTTGTTCATGGGTTTCCTCCCGGAATGTTGCGTGTTGGTGTGCGTAATGGGGTGCGTGGTACTACAGGATCTACTGCTGGGCAGGGCTTACGACTGCGCCGACTTCGCTTCGCGGACCTTGCGCAGCGCCTCGAGCACGGCGGCCGGCACGAAGCCGGACACATCGCCACCCAGGCGTGCGATCTCGCGGACCAGCGAGGACGAGATGAAGCTGTGCTGCTCGGCCGGGGTCAGGAACAGGGTCTCGACCTCCGGAATCAGGTGGCGGTTCATGCTCGCCATCTGGAATTCGTACTCGAAGTCGGACACCGCGCGCAGCCCGCGCAGCAGCACGCCGCCCTGCACCGAACGTACAAAATGGGCCAGCAGCGTATCGAAGCCGATGACCTCGACGTTGCTGTGGTGGCCCAGGGCGCCACGCGCCAGCTGCACGCGCTGTTCCAACGGCAATGCCGGTCCCTTCGAGGGGCTCTGCGCCACGCCCACCACGACCTTTTCAAACAGCGGCGCGGCCCGGCTCACCAGGTCGATATGACCGTTGGTGATGGGGTCGAACGTGCCGGGATAGACGGCGATGCGGCGGTTGGCCACGGTCATGGGCGGTTGCAGATGTTCAGATGAGGTCAAAGTGTAGCAGTGGCGCGGCGGTACAGGGCAAAGCGCACCTCGCGGGTGCTGCCATCGCGGTGCAGCAGCCATTCCGGGGGCAGCACCGGCACGTGGCTGGCCGGCGACTCCAGGTACAGCCAGGCATCGGCGGCCAGGTGCCGCGGCAACTGGGCCAGCACGTCCTGCCACAGGCCATCGGCGAACGGCGGGTCGATGAACACCAGATCTGCCTGCTGCGCCGGCGCGGCCTGCAGCCAGCGCAGCGCGTCGGCCTGGGCGACCGTGACGCTGTCGCCTGCCTGCAGTTTGGCCACGGCCGCGGACAGATTGCGCGCCAGCTGTGCGTCGCGCTCGACCAGGGTGGCATGCGCGGCACCGCGCGACACGGCTTCCAGGCCCAGCGCGCCGCTGCCGGCGAACAGGTCAAGCACGCGCGCCCCGCCCAGCTTGGGCGTCAGCCAGTTGAACAGGGTTTCGCGCACGCGGTCGCTGCTGGGCCGCAGGCCCG
>NZ_QAIJ01000026.1:3395-7788 GCF_003060985.1 Stenotrophomonas sp. HMWF023 | reverse complement strand
GACCAGGGTGGTCAGCACGATCGGATCGTGGGGGATCGACTCAAGAGAGAGTTTTCCCAACATGTTCATTCTCCCGAACCCGCGTGGCCGGCATGGCCTGCGTGTTCGTGTTCGGTGGCATCCAGGTTCTCACCGGATTCCTTGGAATCGTGGGCCTCGCTCGGGGCATGGCCCTCGTGCGCTTCATGGCTGGCAGCGTCGGCAGCAGCGGCACCGGCGTGGGAATGCTTCATGCCGTAGTGCTTGTTGTCGCCCATGTGCTTGGCGATGACCCAATCGAACAGGCTTTCTTCAACCTTGCCGAAGTAGGTGACCGGGTACCACTCGGAATTCTTCGCTTCGCCCAGCGCCTTGAACGAGGTCTTGTCCAGGGTCTGCTCGCCAGCACGGACCTGGTCCAGCCACTGGCGGTACTGCGCATCGGTGACCGAGTAGGCCGTGAAATGCATCTTGGCGAAGCCTGCACCGCTGTAGTGCGAGGACATGCCCGGGAATTCACCGGTCTCGTTGGCGATCAGGTGGAGCTTGGTCTCCATCGCCGCCATCGAATAGATCATGCTGCCCAGGTGCGGGATGAAGAACGCATTCATCACCGTATCGGAGGTGATCTCGAAGTTCAGCGGGGTGTTGACCGGGAACTTGATCTCGTTGACGACCGCGATCTTCTCTTCCGGATAGATGAACAGCCACTTCCAGTCCAGCGAGATCGCCTGGATGGTGACCGGCTTGACGTCCGATTCCAGGGGCTTGTACGGGTCCAGCGCGTGCGAGGACCGCCAGGTCAGCACCGCCAGGACCAGCACGATCATGCAGGGGATCGACCACACCACCACCTCGATCGCCGTCGAGTGGGACCACTTCGGCTCGTAACGGGCCTTGGTGTTGGAGGCGCGATACTTCCACGCGAAGGTCAGGGTCATGATGATGACCGGGATGACGACCAGCAGCATGAGCACGGTGGCCGTGATCAGCAGTGTCTTTTCATCCTGGCCGATCTGGCCCTTCGGACTGAGGATGGCCACGGCATCGCAGCCGGTGAGCATCACCAGCAATGCGAGCAGCAAGCCCGGGCGCAACCAGCGCCCAAGGGTTTTCAACGGAATCATCGGTCGATCCAATTGCGAGGGAATGCCGTTCCCCGTCCTGCCCGCACCGGCCAAAGCCGGGCCCACCCGTCCAGAAGACAGGCAGGTAAGGTGGGGTCGAGTCAGCCTTTCAATTTTAGGCCGTCACCCACCATTTAAGAAAGGCATTGACAATGATCAGGCGCAGGAAAGGCCCGGATCTGGCTGCGACACGTTGTCGCACCGCGCCATTGTGGCGGGCAGAACGCGCGGGGAAGGCAGCGTAGCATCGACCATGGCGACGACGAGGCCCCTCGTTCGGCAAAGTCGACTGAACATGTTCAGCAAGGTTTGAACGCCCTTTCTTCGAGGAACCCGGCATGGACAGACCCTTCAGCGTTGAACGCATCGACCACGTGGTGCTGCGGGTGCGCGAGCTGGCCCGCAGCGAAGCCTTCTATGGCCAGGTGCTGGGGTGCGCTGTGGTGCGGCGGCGCGAACACCTGGGCCTGGTGCACCTGCGTGCGGGTACGTCGATGATCGATCTGATCAGCCTGGACGGCACGCTCGGTCGCCACGGCGGTAGCGGGCCGGGCAGCGAAGGCCGCAACGTCGACCACCTGTGCCTGCGCGTCGAGCCCTTCGACGAAACCGCGCTGGTCGCCCACCTTGCTGCCCACGGCGTGCCGGTACTGGGGCCGGCCGAGGTCAACTTCGGCGCCGAGGGCGATGGCTTGTCGTTGTACTTCAAGGATCCGGACGGCAACACGGTGGAACTGAAGGGACCTGCGAACGAAGCCAGTCGATGAAGCGACCACTGCCACCGACCCGTGCCATGCCCCCGCTATCCGCCCTGGAACCGTACCGGCACACGCAGGATGATCTGCTTGACCGTGGTCACCGGCCGTGTGGGAGTGACGTGCCATTTCAGCGCAGCCTCACGCGCGGCGCGATCCAGCGCAGGATGCCCGCTGCTGCGGTCCACGGTCACATCGAGCACGCGCCCCTCGGCTGACAGGGTGATCGACAGCTCAACGCTGCCTTCGAGCACCGTCTCCCCGTCACCACGCGGATAACGCGGCGGCTGCCGGCGCGCCATCGCCGCCAACTGCGCGCCCAGCGCCTGTTCGGGATTCAGCTGGGGAGGCGGCGGGCTCACGGCGATCGGCGATGGTGGGTCCACGGTCATCGGCGGTGGTGCGGCAGCGACAGGCGCTTTGAACACCACCGTCACCTGCCTGCGCTCACCGCCCGTGAGCACCTTCGACGCGCTGTGCCAAGTGCGCGCGCCCTGCCGCGCGGCCTCATCCAGCACGGCGTTGCCACTGCTGCTTTCAATCAGCACCGAGGTAACCACGCCGCTCTGCCAGACATCCACCTGCAGGATGACCGTGCTGTCGGCCTCCACAGGCGCGCGCAGCGGGATGCCGTGGCGCAGGTCCTTGAACCCGGCAGCGGGCAGGTCGACCAGCACCTGTCCATACTCGGCCGGTGGCGACGGCGGTGGCAGCAGTGGCGACGTACGCAGCGCCAGGCCCTTGCGATCGACCAGCATCCCCGCTGGCGGCATCGCGCGTTGCGCCTGCCTGGCGACGTCCGCTTTCGAGGTTGCCGGTGGTGAAGGCTCCGAGACCACCGGACCCGCCGGGTCTGCAGTGGTGCCGGTGGCGTCCGGCGTCTCACCCTTGCTTGCCGCCGCCTGTCGGTCGTCATCGCCCAGCAGCAGCGTCGCGCGCGCTTTCAGGATCTCCATGCGGTCTTCGGAGGCGCTGGCCAGCAGCGTCGAGAGCATGAACACGTCGCTGCCAAGCAGCAGTGTATTCACGTCGAACCGGGCAGGATCAGCCGAGGCGGTCTTGTCGCTGCGGTCGATCAGCCCGGCGATCACCAGCGCACCCAGCGCGAGCTCTTCGTCCGTGTCGACCATCGTCGACGCGTAGGCATTCCACAGGCGCTCCTCCAGCGGTGCATAGGCGAACAACACCTCCTGCGTGCCGTGGACGCGCCACAGGCGCTCTTCCAGTGCCGCGTCGCCCTCTCGGTCGAATGGCTTGCGCGGCGACCACCGTGAGCGTATCGCCAGCTCCTGCAGATCCGTCGCCAGCAGGCGCATCGCTACCGTCGTGCTCGACGGCGAGAGTTTCCACATCTGCTGCAGCAGCTCGATCTGCTTCAGTTCCAGCTCGCGCGCTTCCTCGGCGGTAAGCCGATCCACTATCGCGCCCGCGTCGCTGGCCAGACCTCCCGTCCTTTGCGTGCGACGGCCGGAGCGGGCAGCAAGGGTCTCGATGGTCTCGTTGTACGCCGCGCGCAGGCGCTCGTACTCCGTGCGGTCTTCGCGCAGCGCTGGGCCATTGCGCGCCCACAGATCCAGCTCCTGCATCAGCGCCTGCGTCCGCTGCAGATCGCCGCGCGCAGCGGCACGCGCGGTTTCGTGCACCTTGTTGAGCATTTCCCGTTCGAAATGACCGCGCGAATACCAGCGCGGAACCGTCGTGCGATCCTCGCCGACCATGACCGAGCGCGCTCCTTGCATGCTCCCCGCGCCCGCAGCCCCATCACCGGAAATGCCGGTGACAACAAAGATGACGAACGAGAGGAAGCCGAACATCACCGACGCGATCAGATAGTCCACGGCCCGGTCCTGCACCGCTACGCGCAGGAACGACAGCACCGACACCGCACCGCCGATCAGCAACGCAGCACGCAGTGCCGCCCTGCCGTCGCTCAACGCGCCGCTCGACAGCAGTCGTCCGAGCCAGCCGATCGAGCCGTAGACCAGCACGCCGAGGTCACCCCAGAACGGCGCCATCCCGAGCAGGGCCAGCAGCAGCACGGCCAGTACACCCAGCAGCTTCATGGGCGCTTGCTCATGATCAGCATCGGCACGAACAGGATGAACAGCAGGATCCCGATCGCCAGCATGGCCATCTGCACGGCCAGCCCCACGCCATCCCAGATGCCCGGGTCCACCAACGCGCTGTAGCGGCGGTAGGCCGGCATGCCCCAGCCCATCACCCAGCCCAGCAACAACGTGCCGATCACCGCCATCGTCACCCGCGACATCACCCCGGGAACGCCGCTTGCCGCCGACGCCTGTGCAGCCAACGGCTGCGCCTGGTTACCGCGTGCGGCAGTGCGTGCGCGCTGCTTGCGGGCCTTGGCCGGCTTCTGTCGCGACCGAGTCTGTGCCGCGCGTGCGCTGCCGGCCAGCAGTTCGACGCGAGCGCAGGCGGCACACGGCATGCCGACAAAATGCTGGTGGGCCGCATCCTTGCCACACGTCACCAGTTGCCCGGCGTTGCGCCGCGCGTAGTCCAGCAGCAGCG
>NZ_QAIJ01000026.1:0-3363 GCF_003060985.1 Stenotrophomonas sp. HMWF023 | reverse complement strand
CACGATCAAACATGTCGCGCAGTGCCGGCGGGAACATCTCATGCCCGCTGACCGGCGAGGGCAGCATCCGCGGATGCGGCTTGCCACGCGCATACGGGTACAGGTTGGCGGCGATGCGCGCCGGCAGGTCACTGGGCACCGTCGCCCCCTGCGGCCGGCCCGCATACGGATGCAGGCCGGAATTGAGCAGCTGGAACACCATCACCGCCAACGCGAAGCGATCCTGCGCCTCCTCCTGGCCCGGCTTCACCCCGGGCTGCTGGAACTCGGACGCCAGATAATCGGTGGTGACCTGCCCGGCCGGGAAACGCTCGCCCTTGCCCTGGATGCTGAAACCATCGCAATCGAGCATCGCGATGAACAAGGTGCTGCGATAGAACCGCACGTTCAGCGGCTTGAGGTCGACCACGTAGTGCTGCCGCCGGTGCAGCGCAGCCAGCATCACCGCCAGGTTGGCGGCCAGGGTCATCTTCGCGCCCAGGCCGGTAGGCAGGCCCTCGGCACGCGCCTGCCGCTCCTGCAGCACATGTTCCAGATCGCTGGTGGCCGACAGATCCAGGATCGGCATGGTGAAGCCGATGAAACGCCCACTGCGGTCCCGCAGCAGGGTCAACGGCCAGGCAATCTGCACCTGGTCGGCCCCCTGCCCCTCCATCGGCGGCAGGTCCGGCTGCAGCTCCAGCATCGCCTGCAGCTTGCGCTCGTAGACGCGCGCGTCCTTGTCCGAGTGGTAGAGCTTGGCCACTTCGCGCGGCCGCTCCTTGAGGGTGAACACGCTGCCCGCGCCGCCACTCTTGAGCAGCCGCTCCAGGGTCAGCGACCTGCGCTGTGCGTCGTAGACCTTTTCGCCGCTGCGCCCGGGCATGTGCTCAGACCGGCAGCGCGACCAGCAACGTCTTGTCGTCGCCGGTGATCTGATCGGTGCGCGGGTCGGCCAGCGTCGCATGCAGCGCCTGGCTGCCGTGGGTCTCGTCGACCCCGGCCAGATAACGGATCACCGGTGCGATGAACGGTTGGAACAGGCTGTCGCCCGCGCGCGACATCGCAAACGGCTGCACGCCATCGGACATCAGCACCAGCGCGTCGATCGCCCCTTCGAAGCGGGTCAGCCGCAGCTGCTCGCGCCAGTTGCCACCGGTCACGAACCACGTTTCGTTGGCGTACTCGCCGTTGGCAGGCAGTGACACGGCATCGGGCGACTCATTGCTGAAGGCACAGGCGGCGACGCCGTCGCCGACATGGAAGAACCAGCCGCCATCGCGCGTGGCGACAGCCCCTACCAGCGTGCAGGCATGGTCGGAGAGCTTCAGGCCCTGGCTCAGCGCAAGCATCGCCAGCTGGCCGCGCGCATCGTCGACGGCGGTTTCGATGATGGTGCGCAACGCATCCACCGGTAGTGCCAATGGATCTGCCCCGAGCTGGGCAGAACCGGTAACCGACGCCGCCACGCTGCTGGATACATGCCGGGCGCCCACATCGCTGTGCGATGCGGAGCCTGCGCCATCGCAGACCACCGCGACCAATGTCTGCCCCACCTGCACCGACGCATACGCGTCCTGGCAGGGCTGCCCGCGGTCCAGATGGGACCGTCCCGTGGCCGATGCGGCCATCACGCGCCAGGCCATGGTCAGACCGGCACTTGCGACCAGCTGTCGGTGGCCGGCAGTTGCACCTGGCCGCCGGGCGTCGAATTGGAGACCACCCGCATGCTCGCGCTCAGCCACAGGAACAGTTCCTTGAACTGCAGGCCCTGCAGGCGCTTCACGCCGCGCTCGCCATTACGGCTGAACTGGCCCAGCACGCTCATGTCGGCATTGCCGACGGCAATCGGGAACACCGCCACCTTGTTCTGCTGCTCGGCATCGCGACACTGCTCGGCCACCGCTTCCCAGGCATCGGTGGGCTGGCCATCGGACATCAGGAACAGCCACGGCCGGGTGTAGGCAACACCGGCCTGGCGGAAGCGCGCCTTCTCGTCTTCAATTTCCTGCAGCGCCAGTTCCACCGCCGCGCCAGTCGGCGTGGTGCCGTTGGCCGACAGCGTGGGCGCTGCGAAATCCATCGCGTCACACCAGTCACCACTGATGGCGGCGTTGTCCATGCCACCGTATTCAACCAGCAGCACACGCACGCGCTTGGCCGCGATCACATCGGCCTTCAGCTCCTCCTCCAACAGCTTGAGGCCCGCATTCAACTGCTCGATGGGGCCACCGCTCATGCTGCCGGAACAGTCCAGCACCAGGATCAGCGGCGTGCGCTGCTCACTGTTGTCGACCAGCGAAACATCGGGAATTGCGGCAATGGACATGATGGGAAGCCTCCGTGCGGGTGAACCGGTGCAGGTGATCTGCGCGGCCGATTATAGGGGGAGCAGGAGGTCCAGGGGGCGAGGTCCGGCGGGGAGCCGTGCAGCGCAAACGAAAAGCACCGACTGAGACAGGGGCTTTTGCTGAAACTGGTGCCGGAAATGGGAATCGAATCTACGACCAGCCGCCTACGACTCCAAATCAACGATTGCCTAGTCGCTGGACGCATCAGTCTGATCAGCGATAGCGCCAACGAAATCGATGATCTCTTCGATCTCGACGCCTCGTTGATTAGGCTCATCGTCAGATCCCAAACCGGTCTCCGAAAACTCTTGCACCAATGCATCGATCAGCGACTCGCGGTCCTGTTTGACAAGGTGCTCGATGCCCTCTTCAGGCAAGTGAAAGCTGTGCTTCGCTGCGATTTCAGCCAACAGAGAATACAGACGGGACGAGATAGGCCGTTTCATTTCACTTCACCTTCGGGTCTCTCAACCCATCGCTGCTTCTTGGAATGGCAGTTATGACCTTCCCCTCACCATTCAGGACTACCTTCGCATCTTTCCCGCTGTAAGCAGTCCTGCCACCGACCTGCTCGGCGACCTTCGCAGGGTCTTTTACGCTCCTTGAAAGAGCCTCGAAGCAAGGTTCGGCATTCATGACAACAAGGAGGTCATCGGAATCCAACTCCAGGGCTGAAGCCAAAAGGGCCATTCTGAGTTGGACAAGACGCTTGACTATAAGCACCAGCGAAGCCGAGGGCGATGCCTCGCGAGGGATTGAACAGCTACCGGAAGCTCATGACTGCCAGCCATGGGCTGGCACTACTGAACCAGCCGGCCAGCGGCCGGCACTACCAATGGCCGTGCCGCCCAAACAAAAAGCCCCGACCAAGGCCGGGGCTTTTCATTACAACTGGTGCCGGAAATAGGAATCGAACCTACGACCTACGCATTACGAATGCGCCGCTCTACCAACTGAGCTATTCCGGCGAAGCAGGCAATTTTACGGTCGGCCTACCCCTGCGGTCAATGCGGTTGTGACGATTGCCGTCAAA
>NZ_QAIJ01000209.1:0-4680 GCF_003060985.1 Stenotrophomonas sp. HMWF023 | reverse complement strand
CTTCGGCTCCAAGGAAAACCTGGTCAACGAGGTGTTCCGCCGCCGCATGGACGAGATGACCGGCGCCCGCCTGGCCCAGCTCGAGCGCGCCCGCAACGAACACCCCGGGCAACTGCGGCCGGTGCTGGCCGCCTTCGTCGAGCCGGCCCTGGCGCTGGCCCAGGATCGCCAGAACGGCGGCGCCTTCGTCCGCGTGATCGCCCGCGCCTACGCTGAAAAGAACGACAACCTGCGCAAGTTCCTGTCCGACCACTACGGCCACGTGCTGCGTGCGTTCGGCAAGGCCATCGCCGAATGCGTGCCGGACCTGAGCAAGGAAGAGCTCTATTGGCGCCTGGATTTCCTGGCCGGCTCGCTGACCTATGCCATGGCCGATTTCGGGCTGATCAAGCGACCCGCCGGTGTCACCGAAACGGCGCATCGTGCCCATGCCGCCCACGAACTGATCCATTTCGCCGAGGCCGGATTCCGCGCCGCCGCCCGCAGCGGCAGCGCCCTGCCCGCCTCCATTGATTCCACCCAGTAACTGCTGACCAACAAAGGCCCTACACCATGTCCAATTCCCTGCTAGTCCGCCGCGCCGCCGTGCTGGGTGCCGGCGTCATGGGTGCCCAGATCGCCGCCCACCTCACCAATGCCGGCGTCGACACCGTGCTGTTCGACCTGCCCGCAAAGGAAGGTCCGGCCGATGGCATCGTGCTGAAGTCGATCGCCAATCTCGGCAAGCTGAGCCCGGCACCGCTGGCCAGCAAGTCGCTGGCCGAAGCCATCACCCCGGCCAACTACGAGACCGGCCTGGAACAGTTGAAGGACTGCGACCTGATCATCGAGGCCATCGCCGAGCGCATGGACTGGAAGCAGGACCTGTACAAGAAGATCGCGCCGTTCGTGGCCGACCACGCCGTGCTGGCCTCCAACACCTCGGGCCTGGGCATCAACAAGCTGGCCGACGTGCTGCCGGAACAGCTGCGCCACCGCTTCTGCGGCGTGCACTTCTTCAACCCGCCGCGCTACATGCACCTGGCCGAGCTGATTCCGGCCACCACCACCGACGCCAGCGTGCTGGAAGGCCTGGAAACCTTCCTGGTCACCACCCTGGGCAAGGGCGTGGTTTACGCCAAGGACACCCCGAACTTCATCGGCAACCGCATCGGCGTGTTCTCGATCCTGTCCACCATCCACCACACCCAGCAGTTCGGCCTGGGCTTTGACGAAGTGGACGGCCTGACCGGCCCGCTGGTCGGCCGCCCGAAGTCTGCCACCTACCGCACCTCCGACGTGGTCGGCCTGGACACCATGGCCCACGTCATCAAGACCATGGGCGATACCCTGCCGAACGACCCGTGGCATGAGTTCTTCAAGTCGCCGAAGTGGCTGGATGCGCTGATTTCCAAGGGCGCACTGGGCCAGAAGACCGGCGCGGGCATCTTCCGCAAGGTCGGCAAGGACATCGTGGTGCTGGACCTGGAAAAGCAGGACTACCGTCCGGCTGACCGCACCGCCGCACCGGAAGTGGTCGAGATCCTGAAGATCAAGAACCCGGCCGAGAAGTTCGCCAAGCTGCGCGAGAGCCAGCATCCGCAGGCGCAGTTCCTGTGGGCGACCTTCCGCGATCTGTTCCACTACAGCGCCTACCACCTGGCCGACATCGCCGAGACCGCGCGCGACGTCGACCTGGCCATCCGCTGGGGCTACGGCTGGTCGCTGGGCCCGTTCGAGACCTGGCAGGCCGCCGGCTGGAAGCAGGTCGCGCAGTGGATCGCCGATGACATCGTCGCCGGCAAGAGCATGAGCAACGCCCCGCTGCCCGATTGGGTGTTCGATGGCCGCGACGGCGTGCACGCCGCCGAGGGCAGCTACAGCCCGTCGCGCAACGCCAAGCTGCCGCGTTCGTCGCTGCCGGTGTACCAGCGCCAGCGCTTCCCGGATCCGCTGCTGGGCGAAAAGTTCGCGCCGGGCGAGACCGTGTTCGAGAACGACGGCCTGCGCATGTGGCACGACGGTGATGGCATCGCCGTGGTCAGCTTCAAGACCAAGATGAACACCGTGTCCGACCACGTGCTGGACGGCCTGCAGGAGTGCGTCACGCGCGCCGAGAAGGACTTCCAGGGCCTGGTGATCTGGCAGCAGAAGGAGCCCTTCTCCGCCGGTGCCGACCTGGCCGGTGCCCTCGGCCTGCTGCAGGCCGGCAAGGTCGACCAGTTCGAGGAAATGGTGCACAACTTCCAGCGCACCAGCCAGCGCATCAAGTACTCGCTGGTGCCGGTGGTGGCTGCGGTGCGCGGCCTGGCCCTGGGTGGCGGTTGCGAGTTCCAGATGCACAGCGCCAAGACCGTGGCCTTCCTGGAAAGCTACATCGGCCTGGTCGAGGCCGGCGTCGGCCTGCTGCCGGCCGGTGGTGGCCTGAAGGAACTGGCCGTGCGCGCGTCGCAGGCCGCAGGCCCGGGCGGTGACGTGTTCGCCGAACTGAAGAAGACCTTCGAGACCGTGGCGATGGCCAAGGTGTCCAACTCGGCGGTCAACGCCCAGGAACTGGGCCTGCTGCGCAGCACCGACAAGGTGGTGTTCAACAGCTACGAAGCGCTGTACATCGCCAAGGCCGAAGCACGTGCGCTGGCCGAAGCGGGCTACCGTCCGCCGCTGCCGGCACGCCGCATCCAGGTGGCCGGCGACGTCGGCATCGCGACCTTCAAGATGATGCTGGTCAACATGCTGGAAGGCCGCTTCATCAGCCCGTACGACTACGAGATCGCCGAGCGCATCGCCACCGTGCTGTGCGGCGGCAAGGTCGACCGCGGCACCCTGGTCGACGAAGAGTGGCTGCTGACCCTGGAGCGCAAGCACTTCGTCGAACTGGCCCAGCAGGAAAAGACCCAGGCCCGCATCGCGCACATGCTGAAGACCGGCAAGCCGCTGCGTAATTGATTGATGGTGGGTGCCGCCCCTGATTCGGGGCGGCACCGTCCCCTGCTTCTGGTAGGTGTCGACCTTGGTCGGCACGCCGGTAAAAACTCAAGAGATCACTGCAATGACCAAGCAAATCCAGGACGCCTACATCGTCGCCGCCACCCGCACCCCGGTTGGCAAGGCGCCCAAGGGCATGTTCCGCAACACCCGCCCCGATGACATGCTCGCCCATGTGCTGCGCAGCGTCGTCGCGCAGGCGCCGGGCGTGGACGTCAACCGCATCGATGACGCGATCATCGGCTGCGCGATGCCGGAAGCCGAGCAGGGCATGAACGTCGCCCGCATCGGCGTGCTGCTGGCCGGCTTGCCGAATACCATCGCCGCGCAGACCGTAAACCGCTTCTGCTCCTCCGGCCTGCAGGCCGTGGCGCAGGCGGCCGACGCCATCCGCCTCGGCAATGCCGACCTGATGCTGGCCGGCGGCACCGAATCGATGTCGATGGTGCCGATGATGGGCAACAAGATCGCGATGGCCCCGAGCGTGTTCGACAACGACCACGTCGCCATCGCCTACGGCATGGGCATCACCGCCGAGAAGGTCGCTGAAGAGTGGAAGGTCTCGCGCGAAGACCAGGACGCGTTCGCCCTGGCCTCGCACCAGAAGGCCATGGCCGCCATCCAGAATGGCGACTTCAAGGACGAGATCAGCCCGTACGAGATCGTCTCGCACCAGCCCGACCTGGCCGACGGCAAGCGCATCATCACCCGCAACAAGGTCGCCGACACCGACGAAGGCCCGCGTCCGGATTCCTCCGCTGAAGGCCTGGCCAAGCTGCGCCCGGTGTTCCGCAACGGCCAGTTCGGCGGCACCGTCACTGCCGGCAACTCCTCGCAGATGAGCGATGGCGCCGGCGCGGTGCTGCTGGCGTCGGAACAGGCGATCAAGGATTACGGCCTGACCCCGCTGGCCCGTTTCGTCAGCTTCTCGGTGGCCGGTGTGCGCCCGGAAGTGATGGGCATCGGCCCGATCGCCGCGATTCCGAAGGCGCTGAAGCAGGCCGGCCTGACCCAGGACCAGCTGGACTGGATCGAGCTCAACGAAGCCTTCGCGGCACAGTCGCTGGCGGTGATCCGCGATTGCGGCCTGGACCCGAGCAAGGTCAACCCGCTGGGCGGCGCGATCGCCCTGGGCCACCCGCTGGGTGCGACCGGTGCGATCCGCACCGCGACCCTGCTGCACGGCCTGCGTCGTCGCCAGCAGAAGTACGGCATGGTGACGATGTGCATCGGCACCGGCATGGGCGCAGCCGGCATTTTCGAGGCGCTGTAAGGTTCAGAGCGTTGCCGGCGGACGTGTCGGTGTATTGAAGGGGCCCGGGTGGGTGAGACTGCCCGGGACACGCCGCAAGTACATCCCTGTAGGCTTGGCAGCGGCATCCATGCCGCTGACAGTCCCGGTCAGCCTCACCCACCCGGACCACCCAACATTCCGCGCGGCGGAGGGGTGAGCAAAGGCAGTAGATCCACGCCATGCGTGGATGCTTTCGGCCTTGGGGTCAGAGCCCTTTGCTACGCAAAGGGATCCGACCCCGACCCACGAAAAAAGGCAGCCAATGGCTGCCTTTCTGCTTTTGCTTCTGCCGTTGATTCCGCCCTACCCGTCCGCGCCCGCAGGAAACCTGACAGGCGGGACGGGTGGGCCTTTGCAGGACCGTTGGCGCCATGGATGGCGCCATCGAGCCCCCATGGACGGGTTTACGGCGTGTCCTGCAA
>NZ_QAIJ01000208.1:10576-14226 GCF_003060985.1 Stenotrophomonas sp. HMWF023 | reverse complement strand
TGTGGCTGCTGCTGGCGTCGCTGGTGGTGATCTACATCGTGCTGGGCGTGCTCTACGAGAGCTACATCCATCCGATCACGATCATTTCGACCCTGCCGCCGGCCGGCGTCGGCGCGCTGCTGGCACTGATGGTCTGTGGCCTGAGCCTGTCGGTGGATGGCATCGTCGGCATCGTGCTGCTGATCGGCATCGTCAAGAAGAACGGCATCATGATGGTCGACTTCGCCATCGAGGCGCGGCGCACCGGCGCCAACGCGCGCGAGGCCATCCGCCGTGCCTGCCTGCTGCGCTTCCGCCCGATCATGATGACCACCGCAGCGGCCATGCTCGGTGCGTTGCCGCTGGCGCTGGGCACCGGCATCGGCTCGGAACTGCGTCGCCCGCTGGGCATCGCCATCGTCGGCGGCCTGCTGCTGTCGCAGCTGGTGACGCTGTACACCACGCCGGTGATCTACCTGTACATGGAACGCTTCTCGGAATGGCTTGCACGTCGCCGTGAACAGCGCGCGCTGCGCGATGGCACGGTACAGGAGCCGCAGGCATGACCCTGGCCCCGCACCTCCGGGGGGCTGCACGATGAACCTGTCCGGCCCCTTCATCCGCCGCCCGATCGGCACCGCCCTGCTGGCCATCGGCTTGTTCATGGTCGGCGTGATCTGTTACCTGCGGCTGGGCGTGTCGGCGCTGCCGAACATCGAGATCCCGGTGATCTTCGTGCACGCCAGCCAGTCCGGTGCGGACGCGGCAACCATGGCCTCCACGGTGACCGCGCCGCTGGAGCGCCACCTCGGCCAGCTGCCGGGCATCGACCGCATGCGCTCGTCGAGCTCGGAAGGCAGCTCGCTGGTGTTCATGATCTTCCAGAGCGACCGCGACATCGATTCAGCCGCGCTGGACGTACAGACGGCGATCAATTCGGCGCAGGCCGACCTGCCCTCGGGCATGGGCTCGCCGATGTACCAGAAGGCAAACCCGAACGACGACCCGGTGATCGCCATCGCGCTGACGTCGCAGACGCAGTCCGCCGATGAGCTGTACAACGTCGCCGACTCGCTGCTGGCCCAGCGCATCCGCCAGATCGGTGGTGTCGCGTCGGTGGATATCGCCGGTGCCTCGACGCCGGCGGTACGCGTGGACGTCAACCTGCGCCTGATGAACGCGCTGGGACTGACCGCCGACGACCTGCGCAATGCCGTGCGTGCGGCCAATGTGACCTCGCCCACCGGCTTCCTCAGCGATGGCAACACCACCACGGCAATCATCGCCAACGATTCGGTCGCACGCGCGGCCGACTTCGCCGATCTGGTGGTCAAGACCCAGGGCGATGGCCGGGTGATCCGCCTTAAGGACATCGCCAACGTCTACGACGGCCAGCAGGATGCCTACCAGGCCGCGTGGTTCGACCACAAACCGGCCGTGGTGATGTATGTGTTCACCCGTGCCGGCGCCAACATCGTCGAGACCGTGGACCGGGTGAAAGCGCAGATTCCCGCGTTGCGCGATTACCTGCAGCCGGGCACCACGATGACGCCCTACTTCGACCGCACCCCGACCATCCGTTCGTCGCTGCATGAAGTGCAGATCACCCTGCTGATCAGCCTGGCGATGGTGGTGCTGACGATGGCGCTGTTCCTGCGCCGGTTGGCGCCGACGTTGATTGCCGCAGTCACCGTGCCGCTGTCGCTGGCCGGTGCCGCGCTGGTGATGTACGTGATGGGCTTCACCCTGAACAACCTGAGCCTGCTGGCGCTGGTGATCGCGATCGGCTTCGTGGTGGACGATGCGATCGTGGTGATCGAGAACATCATGCGCCACCTCGACGAGGGCATGCCGCGGATGCAGGCGGCCTTCGCCGGTGCGCGCGAAATCGGCTTCACCATCGTCTCGATCACCGCCTCGCTGGTGGCGGTGTTCATCCCGCTGCTGTTCGCCAGCGGCATGATGGGCGCGTTCTTCCGCGAGTTCACCGTGACCCTGGTGGCGGCGATCGTGGTGTCGATGATCGTTTCGCTGACGCTGACCCCGGCGCTGTGCAGCCGCTTCCTCAGCGCACACGACCACAAGGCGGCACCATCGCGCTTCGGCCGCTGGCTTGATGCCGGTCACGAGCGGATGCTGCGCATCTACACCGTGTTTCTTGATTTCTCGCTGCGCCATGCGCTGCTGCTGTCGTTGACGCCGTTGATTCTGATTGGCGTCACCATCTTCCTGTTCGGCGCGGTGAAGAAGGGGGCGTTCCCGCCGCAGGACACCGGCCTGATCTGGGGCCGCGCCAACTCCAGTGCGACGGTGTCCTTCGAGGACATGGTCAGCCGCCAGCGGCGCATCACCGACATGCTGATGGCCGACCCGGCGGTGAAGACCGTGGGCGTACGCCTGGGCAGTGGCCGCCAGGGCTCCAGCGCACAGTTCAACGTCGAACTGAAGTCGCGCAAGGAAGGCCGCCGCGAAACCACCGCACACGCACTGGCACGGCTGAGTGCGAAGGCCGACCGCTACCCGGACCTGCAGCTTCGCCTGCGCGCGATCCAGGACCTTCCCAGCAATGATGGCGGTGGCAACAGCCAGGGCGCGCAGTACCGCGTCTCGCTGCAGGGCAACGATCTGGCCGCGCTGCAGGAATGGCTGCCCAAGCTGCAGGCGGCGTTGAAGAAGAATCCGAAGCTGCGCGATGTCGGCACCGACGTCGACAACGCCGGTCTGCGCCAGAACATCGAGATCGACCGCGCCAAGGCCGCGCGCCTGGGCATCTCGGTCGGCGCCATCGACGGTGCGCTGTACGGCGCGTTCGGCCAGCGCCAGATTTCCACCATCTACTCGGACATCAACCAGTACAGCGTGGTGGTCAACGCGCTGCCGTCGCAGACCGCCACGCCCTCGGCGCTGGACGAAGTGCATGTGCGCGCACGCAACGGCGAGATGGTGCCGATCACCGCGGTGGCCAGACAGGCGCCGGGCCTGGCACCCTCGCAGATCACCCATGAAAACCAGTACACGACGATGGACCTGAGCTACAACCTCGCCCCCGGCGTCAGCATGGGCGAGGCCAAGGCCATCATCGACAGCACCGTGGCCGGCATGCGCATGCCCGGCGACATCCGCCTGGCCGATGACGCGGGCTTCGGCTTCAATTCCGACCCCAGCGACATGCTGATCCTGGTACTGGCGGCGATCCTCACCGTCTATCTGGTGCTGGGCATCCTGTACGAAAGCCTGATCCACCCGGTGACGATCCTGTCCACGCTACCGGCGGCCGGCGTGGGTGCGTTGCTGGCGCTGTTCGGCACCAACACCGAACTGTCGGTGATCTCGATGATCGCGCTGGTGCTGCTGATCGGCATCGTCAAGAAGAACGCGATCATGATGATCGACTTCGCCCTGGTGGCGCAGCGCGAACATGGGCTGACCCCGCGCGAGGCGGCACGCGAAGCCAGCATCGTGCGTTTCCGCCCGATCATGATGACCACGATGGTGGCGATCCTGGCGGCGGTGCCGCTGGCGATCGGCCTGGGTGAAGGGTCGGAACTGCGTCGCCCGCTGGGCATCGCGATGATCGGCGGCCTGCTGTTCTCGCAGAGCCTGACCCTGCTCAGCACGCCGGCGCTGTACGTGATCTTCTCGTGCCTGGCCGAGCGCTGGAAGGCGCGGCG
>NZ_QAIJ01000208.1:970-10556 GCF_003060985.1 Stenotrophomonas sp. HMWF023 | reverse complement strand
GGCGTGGATCTACTGGGTGCGGACCGTTGGTCCGCACGCCGCTTTGGATTTGACGCGCCGGAACGAAAAGAGAACAATTCTCATCCAGCCATGGTCCTGCGCCCCCTTGCGGCGCCCCGCTGCCGTTGCCGGCACGCCTGCGTGATCCCAGCCACCGACCTTTCCCCCCTGCATGGGCGGATGGCCCGTGGCCGCCCGCCGAGGATCTCCATCGATGTTGCCCATCCGTTCCCCCCGCCTGGCCGTGCTGGCCGTAGCGCTGTCCGCCGCCTGCACTGCACACGCCGAAGCCCCCGCCGACGCCCGTAGTGCCACCGATCTGGACGCGGTCAAGGTCATCGCCGAGCGTACCCACACCGAGGCCGGCGCCCTGGGCGACCGCGCCCTGCGTGATACCCCGTTTGCGATCACCGCGGTCGGCCGTGAGCAGATCGAACAGCGCCAGGTCGTGTCGCTGGGCGAAGCCTTCCTGCTCGACCCCTCGGTCACCACGCAGGTAAGCGCCTATGCCAGCGGCTGGAGCTCTCCGATCCGCAACCGCGGCATCGACCTGAATTTCGACAGCTACCGGGTCAACGGCCTGCAGGTCTCGTCCTGGGGTACCGAATGGCCGCTGGAAGTGATGGAACAGGTCGACCTGCTGAAGGGCCCCGGCGGGTTCCTGTACGGCTTCGGCGCACCCGGCGGCATCGTCAACTACATCACCAAGAAGCCGACCGAAGTACCGACCTTCTCCGCCCAGCTCGGCTGGCGCGAGCAGGGCATCGTCAGCGGTGGCATCGACGTCGGTGGCCGCTTCGGCAACGAGCAGATGTTCGGCTACCGCTTCAACGCCTTCCAGGAAAAGGGCGAAACCTTCAACGGTGGGCACGTCGATCGCAAGGTCGGCGCACTGTCGCTGGACGCGCGCTTGAGCGATGCGCTCACCTGGACCTTCGACGGCGTATTCCAGTCGCGCGACCTGCGCGAGGAATCACCGCAGTACTACTTCCGTGGCCTGACGTCGCTGCCGCGGCCAATCGCCGGCGATGTCGACAACAGCGTGCCCGGCACCTACTACGACACCCGTTCCAGTCTGCTGTCCACCGCACTGGACTGGCAGATCAACAGCGACTGGAAGGCCAGCCTGAGCTATGGCGTCACCACCTCGTGGAACGACGTCAACAAGATTTTCGCCTACATCGATGACCGCAACGGCGACTACGACGTCAACGTCTACGAACTCGGCGGCAAGAGCGAGTGGAAGCTGGCGCAGGCGCTGGTGCAGGGCAGCTTCGGCACCGGCCCACTGCGGCACCAGCTGGTGGCCGGCATCAGCCACCAGACCGGGCTGGGCTGGGATCGTCCTTACGAGTTCAACCTGATCGGCCGTGCCAACCTGTACCAGCGCCATGACATCCGCCACGACGCAGTTGGGTCGCGGGTGATGAGCCGTGGCAGCGAAACCGTGCAGAAGGCCGTGTTCGTCAGCGATACCGTCGATCTCGGCCATGGCTGGTCGGTGCTGGCCGGTTGGCGCTACAACGATTTCGAGACCAAGGGCGCGTACCACACCTATCCGGTCACCCCGACCTATGCGGTGATGTTCAAGCCCAGCGAGGCCGTCACCCTGTATGCCAGCTACATCGAGTCGCTGGAAGCCGGCGGCCGCGTGGGCAACAGCTACGTCAACGCCGGCGATGTGCTCGACCCCACCATCAGCAAGCAGTACGAGATCGGCGCCAAGGTTGAAGCGGATCGCTGGAACGCAAACGTCGCTGCGTTCCGCCTGGAGCGTGGCGCCAACATCGATCAGCTGACCGATGCGGGCAAGCGCCTGGTGCAGGATGGCATCACCCTGTACGAAGGCATCGAGGCCAGCGCCGACCTGCACCTGACCGATGCGCTGACCGTCGGCGGTGGCGTGACCTGGCTTGACCCGACCTACGACAAGCTGTCACCGGGCAGCGCGGCGCAGGAAGGCAACCGCACCGTCGGTGCAGCACGCTGGAGCGGCGTGCTGCACGCCACCTACCAGCTGCCGTGGGTGGAAGGGCTGGAGACCTATGCCGCCGTGCGCTACTACGGCGATGTCTGGTATGACGCCGACAACACCCTGAAGCTGCCCGACTACACGCTCGTCAATGCCGGCATCGGCTACCGCCTGCTGGCCTCCGGCCACCCGGTGACCCTGCGTGCCAGTGTGGAGAACCTGGCCAACCGCAGGTACTGGTCCAATGCCGGCGTCGGCCTGCCGCGCACCTTCGCGCTGAGCGTGCGGTTCGACATGTAAGCAACCGGCAAACGGTAGTGCCGGCCGCTGGCCGGCACTACCGGGTATCGAGCGGAAAATCATCCACGCATGGCGTGGATCTACCATTTCACGCGCGGCCCGCAATAATGGGGGTCGATCCTTCCGCCGAGCCTGCATGTCCGCACGCGAATCCCACCTCAGCCGCCTGTGGGCCCACGAGAAGGCCAGCTATGGCCTGCGGGTGTTCATTGCCCTGACAGCGGCCCTGGCCGTGTGCTGGCACCTGGATGCGCTGACCGCGCTGCCCGGCGTGTTCCTCGGCATCATCGCCAGCGCGATTGCCGAGACCGATGACAACTGGTGGGGCCGGACCAAGGCCGTGCTGCTGTCGCTGCTGTGCTTCTGCCTGGCGGCGGCTTCGGTGATCTGGCTGTTCCCCTGGCCGTGGATCTTCATCACGGCCCTGGCGCTGTCCACGTTCGGCCTGACACTGCTCGGCGCACTCGGCGAGCGCTACGCGTCCATCGCCCAAGCGACCGTCACCCTGGCCATCTACACCATGATCGGCCTGGAACAACATGGTGCCCATGACCTGCACAGTGCGCTGGACGCGGTCAGCCACCTGCTGGCGGGCGCGGTCTGGTACGGGCTGCTGTCGATTCTGTGGACCACGCTGTTCGCCAACCGGCCGGTGCGTGAGCGCGTGGCCCGCCTGTACGTGGAGCTGGGCCGTTACCTGCAGCTCAAGGCCGCCCTGTTCGAACCCGTACGCGAGGCGGACCTGCAGCGCCGCCAGCTCGACCTGGCCGAACAGAACCGCCGCGTGGTCGGTGCGCTGAACGAGGCGAAGACGGCGATCCTGGCACGCTTTGGTCGCTCCGGCCGGCCCGGCGTCAACTCCGGCCTGTACCTGCGCCTGTACTACATGGCACAGGATTTCCATGAGCGCGCCAGCTCCTCCCACTATCCGTACGGCGCGCTGGTCGATGCGTTCTTCCACAGCGACGTGCTGTACCGCTGCCAGCGCCTGCTGGACCTGCAGGGCCAGGCCTGTGCACGGCTGGGCGAAGCGATCCGGCTGCGCCGCCCGTTCGTCTACGGCGAGAGCAACCAGCAGGCCGGGCGCGACCTGGCCGATGCGCTGACCTACCTGCGCGACCAGCGACGCCCGCAGTGGCAGCGCCTGCTCGGCTCGCTGGACCTGCTGGTGCACAACCTGCGCAGCATCGAGCGCCGCCTGCTCGATGCCGAACGTTCCGAAGCCAGCCTGGACAACGTCGACACCCGCCTGCGCGACAGCAACCCGCACACCCTGCGCGAAATGGGCGTGCGCCTGCGCCAGCAGCTCACCCCGGGCTCGGTGCTGTTCCGCCATGGCCTGCGCATGGCGCTGGCACTGATCGCCGGTTTCGTTGCCATCCGTCTGTTCAATGCACAGAACGGCTCGTGGGTGCTGCTGACCATCGTGTTCGTGTGCCGGCCCAGCTTCGGCGCCACCCGCCAGCGCCTGGCCCAGCGCATCGTCGGTACGCTGGCCGGCCTGGTACTGACCTGGGCGCTGCTGCAGCTGTTCCCCCGGTTGGAGATCCAGCTGCTGATCGCGCTGCTGTCGGCGCTGCTGTTTTTCTTCACCCGTACCGACCGCTATCTGGTCGCCTCGGCCGCCATCACGGTGATGGCGCTGACCTGCTTCAACCTGATCGGCGACGGCTTCGTGCTGATCGTGCCGCGCATGGTCGATACGATGCTCGGCTGCGCGATCGCCGCAGCGGCCGCGTTCCTGATCCTGCCGGACTGGCAAGGCCGACAGCTGCACCGCGTGCTGGCGCGGGTGCTGGATACCGCCGCGCGTTATCTGGAATCGGTGCTGGGCCAGTACCGCAGCGGCATGCGCGACGATCTGGCCTACCGCATCGCCCGCCGCGACATGCACAACGCCGATGCCGCACTGTCCACCGCGTTGTCGAACATGCTGCGCGAGCCGGGCCACGTGCGCCGCAACCTCGATTCGGGCTTCCACTTCCTGGCGTTGTCCAACACCCTGCTCGGGCACCTGTCGGCACTGGGTGCGCACCGCGACCAGGTCGACAGCTACGCGGGCGATCCACTGGCGCTGGCCGCCGGCGAGCGGGTGCGCAAGGCATTGCAGCAGCTGGCATCGGCATTGACTGCGCAGCAGCCGGTGTCGGAGGAGGACAACGACGCCGATCGCGCGGTGGCTGCGGAACTGGAGCAGCTTGATGAGACGATGCCACCGAAGCTGCAGTTGATCCGCACGCAGATGGCGCTGGTGCTGCGGATGCTGCCGAAGGTGAGAGCGGCGGCGAATGGTGCGGTGCGTGGTTTGAGCTGACGGCATCCACGCATGGCGTGGATCTACTGGAATGGCATCCACGCGTGGCGTGGATCTACTGGAGCGGCTGTCGGCCGTGCAACATCGTGTTGCGTCCACGGGGGCATTCCGATCACGCCCCGGCGCCGATACTGCCGTGTCGCCCACGCAGGATCTCCCCCATGAAGATCGAACTCAACGACCGCACCGCGCTGGTCACTGCCTCCACCGCTGGCATCGGCCAGGCCATCGCGCAGGGGCTCGCCGCCGCCGGTGCGCAGATCATCCTCAACGGCCGCAGTGCCGACAGCGTGGAGCGCGCGCGCCAGCGCCTGCTGGCTGCCATTCCCGGCGCCAACGTGCTGGGCGTGGCCGCCGACCTGTCCGATGCCAGCGGCGTCGACACCCTGCTGGCCGGCCTGCCGGGAAGAGTCGACATCCTGGTCAACAATGCCGGCATCTTCGGCCCGCAGGATTTCTTCGAAACCGACGATGCCACCTGGGAGCAGTACTGGCAGACCAACGTCATGTCCGGCGTGCGCCTGTCGCGCGCCCTGCTGCCGGCGATGGTCGACGCCGGCTGGGGCCGCGTGCTGTTCATCTCCTCCGAATCGGCACGCAACATTCCGGCCGACATGATCCATTACGGCGTCAGCAAGACCGCGCAGCTGTCGCTGTCGCGCGGCCTGGCCAAGCGCGTGGCCGGCAGCGGCGTCACCGTCAATGCGGTGCTGCCCGGCCCGACGTTGTCCGACGGCTTCGCAACGATGTTCGAAGAAGAACGCGCGCGCTCTGGCAAGCCGCTGGAACAGATCGGCCGTGAGTTCGTGATGGCCCATCGTCCTGCGTCGGTGATCCAGCGCGCGGCCACGGTCGAAGAAGTGGCCAACATGGTGGTCTACCTCGCCTCGCCGCAGGCGTCGGCTACTTCCGGCGCGGCGTTGCGGGTCGATGGCGGCGTGGTCGACGATATCGTCTGAGGTTCTCAGGTGTGCGGACCAACGGTCCGCACCCACCGTCCGCACCCAGGGGTCTGAGTAGATCCACGCCATGCGTGGATGCATGCCGCCACGGTCCCGACAGATGGGCAGGAATGCTAGGCTGCGCCGGTCCAAGGAGGTTCCATGTCCGGTCACAACCAGTTCGCCCTGCTGCGCCAGCGCCGTTTCCTGCCGTTCTTCATCGTGCAGGGGTTGGGTGCCTTCAACGACAACGTATACCGGCAGGCGATCATCGGCCTGCTGTTCTACCTCGGCGTTGCCGAGAGCGAGCGCACGCTCTACACCAACCTGGCGCCGGCGCTGTTCATCCTGCCCTACTTCCTGTTCTCCGCCCTGGCCGGGCAGATCGCGGAAAAGCTGGAGAAGTCGCGATTGATCGTGATCACCACCACCATGGAGATCGTGATCATGACACTGGCGGCGGTGGGCTTTCTCACCGAGAGCCTGCCGGTGCTGCTGGTGGCCCTGTTCTGCACGGGCCTGCAATCCACCCTGTTCGGCCCGGTGAAGTACTCGGTGCTGCCCTCGGTACTGCGCCCGGAAGAACTGACCGGTGGCAATGGCCTGGTCGAGATGGGCACGTCGATGTCGATCCTGACCGGCATGATCGTCGGCGGCTTGGTGTTCACCCTGGCCGGCACCCATGGACCGATCGTGGCCGCCACGGCGGTCATCGCGCTGGCAATCTGCGGCAACCTCGCCGCGCGCATGATCCCCAAGGTCGATGCCGGCGCGCCGGATCTGAAGATCAACTGGAACCCGATTCCCGAATCGCTGGCCGTGCTGCGCATGGCCAGGAAACAGAAATCGGTACGCAACGCCATCCTCGGCGTGTCCTGGTTCTGGTTCGTCGGCACCATCCTCACCGCGCAGCTGCCGTCCTATGCGGTCACCAACCTCGGTGGCGAGCCCACCCTGTACATCTTCGCGCTGGCGCTGTTCTCGGTGGGTACCGGCGTCGGTTCGCTGCTGTGCGAAAAGCTGTCGGCACGCACCGTGGAGATCGGCCTGGTGCCACTGGGCGCGTTCGGCATGACCGCGTTCCTGCTCGACCTGTACTTCGCACGCGCCGGTGAAGCCACCGCGCAGGGCCTGTCGGTCACCCAGTTCGTGCACCAGGCCGGCAGCATCCGCATCATCGTCGACCTGCTCGGCATCGGCCTGTTCACCGGTTTCTTCGTGGTGCCGCTGTTCGCATTGATCCAGAGCCGCACGCCGAAATCGGAGATGTCGCGCGTGTTCGCCGCGCTGAACATCCAGAACTCCGGCTTCATCGTCGCTGCGGCGGTACTTGGCCTGCTCACCCAGCGCCTGCTCGGCTGGACCATCCCGCAGCTGTTCCTGGCATTGGCCATCGCCAACGCCGTGGTGGCGATCTACATCTTCACCATCGTCCCCGAATTCCTGATGCGTTTCCTCAGCTGGGTGATGGTGCGCACGCTGTATCGCCTGCGCCCGCATGGCATCGAGGGCAACGTGCCCGATGAAGGCGCCGCACTGCTGGTCTGCAACCACGTCAGCTACATGGATGCACTGATCCTGTCGGCGACGATTCCGCGCCCGGTGCGCTTCGTCATGTACTACAAGATCTTCAACATCCCGGTGATGCGCTGGATCTTCCGCACCGCCAAGGCGATTCCGATCGCCGGTGCACGCGAAGACCCGGCGCTGATGCAGCGTGCGTTCGATGAAGTCGATGCCGCACTCGCCGAGGGCGAGCTGGTGTGCATCTTCCCGGAAGGCGCACTGACCCGCGACGGCACGATGGCACCGTTCAAATCCGGCGTGGAGAAGATCCTCGAACGCCGCCCGGTGCCGGTGGTGCCGATGGCTTTGCGCGGCATGTGGTCGAGCATGTGGAGCCGCCGCGATACCCGGCTGGGCCGCATGCGCGTGCCGCGCCGGTTCCGGGCGACCGTAGAGGTGGTCGCGGCACCGGCGGTGGATGGCCATTCGACCGATGCCGCCGCCCTGGAAGCCCAGGTCCGCACCCTGCGCGGCGACCTCGCCTGACGCAATCGCCCCTTCCGGGGGGCGATGACGGTACGCTGCATACGCCACCGTGCAAGGGCCATGCGAGGCCTGACGGGGCTGAAAACGCATACATGCGTCGTCGGTTGCGGTAGATTACGCACCCACAGGGGGGAGGTTCGGCCTGTCTACGACACGCCGACCGCCAAGGAATGGAGTCTTGCTTTGAATCAACCGCCACCGCTCAGCCGTCCGGTCTACATCCCCAACCATCTGGTCTGGGCGATCCTGACGACGCTGTTCTGCTGCCTGCCGTTGGGCGTGGTGTCGATCGTGTATGCCGCCCAGGTCGATGGTCGCCGCGCGGCCGGTGACCTGCCGGGGGCCTACAACGCGTCGCGCAAGGCGGGCTGGTGGGCGGTGGCTTCGGCCGTTGCCCTGCCGGTCCTGTTGCTGTTGTGGTTCGGGCTGTTCGGCGGCTTGGCCGTGCTGGGCGCTCTATCCGACCTTTGATTCACCACCACCACCCATCGAGGAGCTTGAACCATGAACACCACCACTGCGCAGGTCCCCAACAATCTGGTCTGGGCCATCCTGTCCACCCTGTTCTGCTGCCTGCCGGCCGGCATCGTGTCGATCGTCTACGCGGCCCAGGTCAACGGCAAGCTGGCTGCTGGCGACGTCGCCGGTGCCCGTGATTCGGCCGACAAGGCCAAGAAGTGGGCCATGTGGTCGGCCATCGCCTTCGTCGTCGTCATGGTGCTGTACTTCATCGTGATCATGGCCGTTGGCGGCCTGGGCGCCCTGAGCGGCGGCAACGGCAGCTACTGATGCCCGCGACGGGGTCCGGCCACGCGCCGGATCCCGCTCCCGCATGTCCGCACTTCCCGCACGTTCCCGCCTGGCCCGCTGGGCTCCGCTGCTGGCCGCTTCCGGTCTGGCCGCGGGTGCCGCCGTGGTCCTGCGCCACGTCAATCCGTATGTCTCCGGCAATCCACTGCCGGGCTGCCCGCTTTATGCACTGACCGGCTTCTACTGCCCCGGCTGCGGCAGCACGCGCTGCCTGTATTCACTGGTCCACTTCGACCTGCCCGGCGCGATGGCGATGAACCCGTTGCTGGTCATCAGCCTGCCCTTCCTGTTCCTGATGCTGCTCAACATGGCTGGCGTGCGCCCGCGCGTGCTCGATCCGCTGATGCGGGTACTGGCCAGTCCTACGTTCTGGCTGTGGCTGCTGCCGGGCTATGCCGTACTGCGCAATCTGCCGTGGGCACCGTTTACCGCGCTGGCTCCGGTGTAGGTTTCCCGCCAACGGCGCAGCCCCTCGTGGTGGAAAGCAGAAGCAGGGGGTTGGCCGGGCGGATGGGCTGCGCAGGGGCCGCTGCAAGTACGTCCATGTAAGCTCGGTCGCCGCATCCATGCGGCTCACGCCCCTGCGCATCCCACCCGCCCGGCCACGGACAATTTCCGTGCGCGTCCACCACGGAAGAAAAAGAGAAGATCAAGAGCCGAAGCGGGTCGCTGCGCTCGGCTATGCTGGTGCGATGAGTGAGCGACGTACTGAATTGACTGCAGCCATGAAGGCTGCAGGCTGTAGTGATCCCCGCAGTTGGGTGAACAGTGAGCTGGGTGAGAACCTGCCGCAGTTCGCACGCTTCCTGATGCTGCGCGATGTGCACGCACTGGCCGACGATGTGGACAGCACCCTGTCCGAGGCGCTCTTCGACCGCCCGGAACTGGAACAGACACTGGCAACGCTGCGCGGCGCGGTGGATCCCCAGGCACTGCACGCGCTGCTGCATGCCTATGGCAAGGCACTGGGCAACAGCTTTGTGATGGCCGTGGACGAAGGCCCGGCCATGCGCGAAGGCAGCATGCCCGGCTGGCTGTTGATGGAAACCAACGCCAACGACGAAGCCACCGGCCGCCTGGTGCAAGGCCTGCACGAAGACTATCTGGACTTCACCCCGTAGCCTCACCACCAGGGCCCGCAGTTCCGGGGTCAGAGCCCTTCTGCTTCGCAAAAGGGATCCGCCCCCAAGCCGAGGC
>NZ_QAIJ01000208.1:0-958 GCF_003060985.1 Stenotrophomonas sp. HMWF023 | reverse complement strand
GTCAGAGGTGGGGCGGTGTGGGGCTGCAGGACCGTTGGCGCCATGGATGGGTTTACGGCGTGTCCTGCAGGCCCACATCGCCCCGCCAGACCCACAGAAATCCAGAGCCGCTGTTGCTGTTGCTGTTGCTTCCAGCGGGTGCAGGGCTGCAAGCCCTGCAGAAAGAACAACTAGGTCACCCAGCCTGCAATCACCAGCACGGCCAGCGCCGCCAACCACAGCAGCAACATCCGCCACACCAGGCTCATCGCATCACGCAGGTCCGGCAGCCGCTGCCACACCGGCAGCAGGCCGGCTTCGGTGTAATCGTGCGCATCTTCGCGCAGTTCGGCATTGACGCTGGCACGCGCCACCGCGCCCAGGAAACCAATGTCGCCGGCCAAGCGCTCACCATGCGCCTGGCGCCATGCCTTCCAGGCCGTGTCGAAGTTGCCGACCAGGGCCATCGAAAACGCCATCAACTGGGCAACGGGCCATTCAATCCAGCCCAGCAACCGCTGCGCCAGCGCCAGCGGTTCCACCGGCACGCGCGCACGCATCGGGCTTTCGGCCATCAATGCAAGCAGGCGATAACCGAGGGCACCGACCGGGCCCAGCAGCAGGAACCAGAACAGCACCGCGAACCAGCGCCGCAGCGCGTTGAGCACGGTCGCCTCGACCAGCGAAGGAACATCCTCGCGCAGGCTGCCACCGGCCGACTGCAGGTTGCGTACCGCCGCCTGCCGGGTCGGTGCATCGTCGGCATCGATGATCGCTTCGATGTCGCGGTCCAGATCCCGCGGGCCCCAGCACCAGGCCAGCACGGCCACGCCCAGCAGCAGCGCCGGAAGGCCGAACAGCACCCCGCGCAGCAGCCAGGCGACCAACGCCATCAGCAGCAGTGGCGGTACGATCGCCAGCGCCACGCCGGCGGCCCCCTGCCAGGCCAGACCACCGCGCGCGTCCAGCCAGCCCAGCC
>NZ_QAIJ01000207.1:4287-8791 GCF_003060985.1 Stenotrophomonas sp. HMWF023 | reverse complement strand
CCGCCACCAGCTCAAGCAGCTGGAGCACGAAGATGCCGTGCAGCTGGGCCACCGCATGCTCGACCGCGCGCTGGAGGCGATGGACAGCTCGCTGGAGCGCCTGCCGAAGGGCCGTCTGGATGCCTTCCTTGCAGAGCACCGGTTCCCGCGCCTGGAGGCCCTGCTGGCGGAAGTCGCGCTGGGCAACTGGATGCCGACCCAGGCCGCGCAGGCGCTGATGGCCTACGCCGAACTGCGCGGTGGGCCGCATTCGCGCCACAGCTCTCAGGAAAAGATCCTGATCAACGGCAGCGAGCGCGGCGTGGTCACCTTCGCCGGTTGCTGCCAGCCCATTCCTGGCGACGACATCATGGGTTACCACACCGCCGGCAAGGGCATCGTGGTGCATCGCATGGATTGCCCGAACCTGGCCGAACTGCGCAAGTCGCCTGAGCGCTGGGTGCTGATCGGTTGGGATACCACCGTATCCGGCGACTACGACACCTCGCTGGTGGTGGAAGTGGAGAACGGTACCGGCGTGCTCGCGCAGCTGGCTGCCGCGATCGCGCAGAGCCATTCCAACATCGAGCGCGTGGATTACCTGGACCGTGATTTCAACGCCGCCGTTCTGGCGTTCAACATCCAGGTACGCGACCGCAACCACCTGGCTGAAGTCATGCGTCGCCTGCGCCGCCTGTCGGTCGTGCAGGCGGTTCGCCGCCAGTAGATCCACGCCATGCGTGGATGCACCCGGTAGTGCCGGCCGCTGGCCGGCAACTTCGCGATGCTTCCGAAATTCATGAGGTTGCCGGCCAGCGGCCGGCGCTACCGAAGCGGCGCGGTAGATCCACGCCATGCGTGGATGCACCCCCACCCGGTACAATCACCGCTCTGTTTTCCCCCAACGCACCGGAGCGACCCATGTCCCGCCAGATCATCAACACCGAAAAGGCCCCGGCCGCCATCGGCCCGTACTCGCAGGCCGTGCGCGCCGGCAACACCGTGTATTTCTCCGGCCAGATTCCGCTCGACCCGGCCACCGGCGACATCGTCGGCGTGGGTGACGTCGAAGCACAGGCCCGTCGTGCCTTCGACAACCTCAAGGCCGTGGCCGAAGCCGCTGGCGGTTCGTTGGACAAGGTCGTGCGCCTGGGCCTGTACCTGACCGACCTGGCCGAATTCGCCAAGGTCAACGCCGTGATGCAGGACTATTTCCAGGCCCCGTTCCCGGCCCGTTCCACCATCGAAGTCTCCGGTCTGCCGAAGGGCGCCAACTTCGAGGTCGACGCGGTGATGGTCATCGACTGACCGCCACGTGGCACGCAAGGCGGCGGTCACCCCGGCACTGGCACCGTCCGGTGAAGCATCGCTTGCGATGCTCGCCGGCGTCGGTCCGGCCGTGGCCGCCAAGCTGCAGGCGCGTGGCCTGGCCACCCTGCAGGATCTCTGGCTGCACCTGCCGCTGCGCTATGAAGACCGCACCCGGCTGACCCGCATCGAAGACCTGCGCAACGGCATTCCGGCGCAGGTGGAAGTGCGGGTGGTCGCCGTCGAGCGCGGCATGCGCTACCGACCGATGCTGAAGGTAGCGGTGGAGGACGAAGGGCAGGGCACCCTGGTGCTGCGCTTCTTCCATTTCCGCCAGCAGCAGGTCGGCCAGTTCGCGGTCGGCAATCGCCTGCGCTGCTTCGGCACGCCCAAGCCGGGGCACCTGGGGTTGGAGATCGTCCATCCCAGTTACCAGGTGCTGGGGCGCAACGACGATCCCGATCTCGGCGACCGCCTCGACCCGGTGTATCCCACCGTCGAAGGCGTCGGCCCGATGACGATGCGCAAGCTGATCGGCCAGGCGCTTGATCGCCTGCCGGAAGAAAGCACGCTGGAACTTCTGCCCACCGGCTGGCTCGATGGCCTCGGCCTGCCATCGCTGCGCAGCGCGCTGCTGACCGTGCATCAGCCGCCGCCGGATGCAGACCTGGCCGCACTCGCTGCCGGCACCCACCCAGCGCAGCGCCGGCTGGCGATGGAAGAACTGCTGGCGCACCACCTCAGCCTGCGTCGCCAGCGCATTGCGCTGCAGGCGCATCACGCGCCGCCGCTGGCCGGTCCCGGCAAGCTGGCCAAGGCGCTGCTCAAGCAGCTGCCATTCGCATTGACCAGCGCGCAGGCGCGCGTGTTCAAGCAGATCCGCGACGACCTCGCGCGCCCCAGCCCGATGCTGCGGCTGGTGCAGGGCGATGTCGGCTCGGGTAAGACCGTGGTGGCCGCGTTGGCAGCGATGCTGGCGGTGGAGCAGGGCAAGCAGGTGGCACTGGCCGCCCCCACCGAACTGCTGGCCGAACAACATCTCAACAATCTGCGCGGCTGGCTGGAACCGCTGGGCGTGCGCATCGCCTGGCTGGCCGGCAAGGTCACCGGCAAGGCGCGCGCAAAGGTGATGGAACAGGTCGCCAACGGCGAAGCGCAGGTGGTGGTGGGTACCCACGCGCTGATGCAGGAAGCGGTGGTGTTCCAGGATCTGGCCCTGGCCATCGTCGATGAGCAGCACCGCTTCGGCGTGCACCAGCGGCTTGCGCTGCGCGACAAGGGCAAGGGCGGCAACAACGTGCCACACCAGCTGGTGATGACCGCCACGCCGATTCCGCGCACGCTGGCGATGTCCGAGTACGCCGACCTGGATGTATCGGCCATCGACGAACTGCCGCCGGGCCGCACGCCGGTGCAGACCGTTGCACTGAACAATGATCGTCGCCCCGAACTGATCGAGCGCATCGCCCTGGCCTGCCAGGAAGGGCGGCAGGTGTACTGGGTGTGCACGCTCATCGAAGAAAGTGAAGAACTGGATGCCACGCCCGCGCAGGCCACCTACGAATCGCTGCAGGCGCTGTTGCCCGGCGTGCGCGTGGGGCTGGTGCATGGCCGGCTGAAAGCGGCCGAGAAGCTGGCGACGATGGTCGCGTTCAAGGCCGGTGACATCGATCTGCTGGTGGCGACCACGGTGATCGAAGTCGGCGTGGACGTGCCCAATGCCTCGCTGATGGTGATCGAGAATGCCGAGCGCCTGGGCCTGGCCCAGCTGCACCAGCTGCGTGGCCGCGTAGGCCGTGGTTCGGCGGTGTCGCGCTGCGTGCTGCTGTATCAGGCACCGCTTTCGCAGATGGCGCGTGAGCGCCTGCAGACCATGCGCGAGACCAACGACGGTTTCGTCATCGCCGAAAAGGATCTGGAACTGCGCGGTCCCGGCGAACTGCTGGGCACCCGCCAGACCGGCCTGGCCGGTTTCCGCATCGCCGATCTGGCCCGCGACGCGGGCCTGCTGCCGGGTGTGCATGAGCTGGCCGAACGCCTGCTGGCGCAGCAACCGGCGCTTGCAGATCGCGTGGTGCAGCGCTGGATCGGTACGGCCGTGCGGTACGCCTCGGCCTGACTGACCGGTTGGGGTCGGATCCCTTTGCCGAGCAAAGGGCTCTGACCCCGCAAGGGCCATGACGTCCGCTGCGGACTGGTGGAGCCGAGCCCATGCTCGGCTGCTGTTCGCGCTGCGCGCGTGAGTCGAGCATGGCTCGACTCTACAAAAGCCTATCCACGCATGGCGTGGATCTACTGGCATTTGCTAGACGGCCGGCAACTGCGTACCCATGTATTCGGACAAACCTCGGCAGGCCAGCAGCAGTCCTTCGCGGATGTCATCGCCTATCTGCTGCACATCTTCGCCGTCCACGCGCACGCGCTCACTGGTGTGCAGCACCTCCAGCAGCAGGATCAGCCCGGCATTGGCGCGGTCGATGCGGGCCAGCGCCACACGTTGCCCAGGTGTATGCCAGCGGCTCGGCCACAGCTGACCATCGGCACCTTCGCCCTGGCGGATGCGCTTGAGGCAACCCAGCAGGGTGAAGCCGTCGTCCGTAGGGCCGGTCGCAGGGGCGGCGAGGGTGGTTTCCAGCGCCTGCGCCAGCTCATCGGGGATGCTGGCGGCGGCATCGCCCAGAGTGGCGAACAGGAAGGGATAGCGGGATGCGGTCATGTCGGCAGTCCTTGTGCGCAAGGCAAGAGGCCACCCACGCGAAGGCGAGGGTGGCGGGCGGTGAGTGGTTGCAATACCGGTGACTGCCTCAAGAACGCCGGCGGGCGCGAAGCCCCCACGCACCGCCCGCCATAAAACGCACGGACGGATTGCCTGCCGGACGCCACGCAGGAACACGCGCGCAACGCCGGCAGGCAAGCGTAAACAACAAGGCAGTCAAACGGGATTGCAAGCCCGTGCCATCCGTTGTCGATGGCCCATCATGATGTCCACGACAGCCCTCGTCGCTTCAATGAGAATCATTGGAAAAGTCGAAAACCATGCAATTGCAGCGTGGCCCTGCAAGCGCAGGCCGATTACGTCATCTTTCCCGATCCCTCCGACATCCATCCACGCATGGCGTGGATCTACCGTGTTGACCGAGGTCGACACCCACCAACAGCAGCAGGGTCGACACCCATCAAGAGCAGGCCATGCCATTCCGACAGATCGCGGAGAACT
>NZ_QAIJ01000207.1:3465-4277 GCF_003060985.1 Stenotrophomonas sp. HMWF023 | reverse complement strand
CCACCGGACCCACCCCGCCATCTCCCGGAATGCCAGCCCTTGACGTTGCTGTTGCCGTTGCTCCGGCCTCTGCGGGTGCAGGGCGCAGCCCTGCCGAACCCCCATACTTGCAACGGTCATCTTCCCGGTCCACACTTCGTTGCCGATCTGAAGACGGCAACGATGACCAAGAAGATCCCGCTGTTGATCGATACCGACCCCGGTGTCGACGACGCACTGGCCCTGCTGATGGCCTTCGCCGATGAACGGCATGACGTGGTCGCGCTGACCATCGCCGCCGGCAACGTAGGCCTGCAGTACACCGTCCGCAACGCCCTCAAGCTCTGCGACATCGTCGGCCGCACCGACGTGCCGGTGTTCGCCGGCAGTCCCGATCCGCTGCTGCATCCGTCCGTTGACGCCGCCCACGTGCATGGCCGTGATGGCTACGGCGACGTGGACCTGCCGCCGCCCAGTCGCCAGGCCGACGCCGAGCACGCTGCATTGGCAATCCTGCGTTTGTCGCACGAACATGCCGGCGAACTGATGCTGGTGATGCTCGGCCCGCTGACCAACCTGGCGCTGGCCCTGAAGCTCGACCCGACGCTGCCACAGCGCATCAAGCGCATCGTGGTGATGGGCGGCGCAGTCACCTGCCACGGCAACATCACCCCCGCCGCCGAATTCAACATCGCCTTCGATCCGGAAGCGGCGCATGTGGTGTTCACCGCGTTCCCGCACCTGCTGGTGTCGGACTGGGAAGCTACCGTTGCCCACGGCCTGCCGCTGACCGAAGCCGAACAGTGGCTGGGCGCCGATTCCGATCGCGCGCG
>NZ_QAIJ01000207.1:0-3455 GCF_003060985.1 Stenotrophomonas sp. HMWF023 | reverse complement strand
CTTCTACGAGCTGATCTCGCGCAAGACCCGTGGCCTGTCCGAAGACAGCAAGGGCGGGCGCTGGTACACCGCCGATGCGCTGGCCATGGCCTGGGCGTTGAACCCGGAAGGGCAGCTGCAGGTCGAGTCGCGGCCGCTGAATGTGGAACTGAACGGGACGTTCAGCCGTGGCGCCACCATCGTCGACTGGAACCGTCAGACCGGCCAGCCGGACAACTGCGATCTGCTGATGGCCTACGACCAGGGGCGTTTCGAGGCCCTGGTACGCCAGGCCCTGGGCGCGGACTGAGATTCGCCCCCCGCACTGGTTGCCCCGGGCGGCAACCAGTGCTTATAATGCCGCTCTTGACCACCAGCCCATTTACGGTGTGAGCCCATGAAGGCCGATATCCATCCGAACTACCGCGACGTCGTCTTCCATGACGTCACCTCCGATTTCAAGATCCTGACCCGCTCGACCATGAGCACGAAGGAAACCATCAAGTGGGAAGACGGCAACGACTACCCGCTGGTGAAGGTTGAAATTTCCTCGGCTTCGCATCCGTTCTACACGGGCAAGCACAAGGTCATCGACACCTCGGGCCGTATCGACAAGTTCCAGAAGCGCTACGCGCGCTGATACGTCGTACCCGGTTCGAACGGACGGCCGCGCTCTGCGCGGCCGTTTGTTTTTGTCCAGCGCCTACCCAACGGGCGTTTGGATGGACGGAACACTGCGTCCTTGTGACAACGCTTTTGCCGATCCCGGCCGCTCGCTGGCAGGGTGCCGGCTGCCTGTCGTCTACGACTTCTGTCTAGCGCCCGGCAAATGCTGCTGTGCGATAATGACCTGATCCCCGGCACAGGCCGAGGACGTCATTCACGTGCCTGACCAATGCGCTTGGGCAGGCGCCTTCCCATGAAGGAGCGCACACAGTGTCCGATCTTGATCAGGTCACGCTCAACGCCGGCGATACGTCGGTCGTTCTGCCCGTCATCAAACCCACCCTCGGCAACGACTGCGTCGACATCGCGAAGCTGACCAAGGAAACGGGGTATTTCACCTACGATTCCGGTTTCACCGCGACGGCCAGCTGCAAGTCCGCCATCACCTACATCGACGGCGACAAGGGCGTGCTGCTGTATCGCGGCTACCCGATCGAGCAGCTGTCGGAGAAGTCGAGCTACGTCGAAGTGGCCTACCTGCTGATCAACGGCGAGCGCCCGAGCGCCGAGCAGCTGAAGGCCTTCACCGACGAGCTGGCTGCCGAAGCCAACGTCGATGCGTCGATCAATACCCTGATCGGCAGCTTCGCCAAGGATGCCCATCCGATGGCCATCCTGACCGCCGCCATCGCGCAGCTGTCGGGCATCTATCACGCCTCGCTGGACCTGTCCGACGCCGAACAGCGCCGCCAGGCCGCCGTGCGCCTGATCGCCAAGGTGCCGACCCTGTCGGCGCTGATCTACCGCCACGGCAAGGGCCTGCCGGCGAACAAGCCGGACACCTCGCTGGACTACGTCAGCCGCTTCCTGAAGCAGACCTTCGAGTCGGCCGACGGCCAGTACGAGCTGAACCCGGATGTGGTCAAGGCGCTGGATCTGCTGTTCATCCTGCACGCCGACCACGAGCAGAACGCCTCGACCTCGACCGTGCGTCTGGTCGGTTCGACCGGTGCCAACCCGTACGCGTCGGTCGCCGCTGGCGTCACCGCGCTGTGGGGTCCGGCCCACGGCGGTGCCAACGAAGCCGTGCTGAAGATGCTGGAAGAGATCGGTTCGGCCGACAACGTCGAGTCGGCCGTGCTCAAGGCCAAGGACAAGACCTCCGGCTTCCGTCTGATGGGCTTCGGCCACCGCGTGTACAAGAACTTCGACCCGCGCGCGAAGGTCATCGGCGAGATGACCGGCAAGGTGCTCAAGCAGCTGGGCGTGCAGGATCCGCTGCTGGACGTGGCTGTGAAGCTGGAACAGGCCGCGCTGCAGGACGAGTACTTCGTCGCCCGCAAGCTGTACCCGAACGTCGATTTCTACAGCGGCATCATCTACAAGGCGCTGCAGATCCCGACCGAGATGTTCACCGTCATGTTCGCCCTGGGCCGTACTTCCGGCTGGGTCTCGCATTGGCTGGAACAGCAGGTCGACCCGGAAATGAAGATCGGCCGTCCGCGCCAGGTCTACACCGGCCACGACGTGCGCGACTACCAGGGCTGATAGCCCCGCGTAGGTTGTGCTGAAAGCGCCCCGCAACCGCGGGGCGTTTTTTTTGCTTCGCTTTTGGTAGATGCCAACCTTGGTTGGCACGCTTTCGGCGCCCGCGAAACATCATCCACGCATGGCGTGGATCTACTGCGCTCCGGCTTCGGTGGGTGCCAACCTTGGTTGGCACGCTTTCCCATCCGCGCGTGGTGTGGATCTCCTGCGCTCCGGCTTCGGTGGGCGTCAACCTTGGTTGGCACGATTTGAGTGTCCGCGAAACATCATCCACGCATGGCGTGGATCTACTGCGCTCCGGCTTCGGTGGGTGCCAACCTTGGTTGGCACGATTTTGGCGTCCGCGAAACATCGTCCACGCATGGCGTGGATCTACTGCGCTCCGGCTTCGGTGGGGGCCAACCTTGGTTGGCACGATTTGGGCGTCCGCGAAACATCATCCACGCATGGCGTGGATCTACTGCGCCCGGTCGCGTGGCACGATGTTCGCCGCGGCAAGACCGCGTGATTCAAGGGTCTCACCAGCTTCACGAGCGCTCGCGCAGCCTCAGGACGCCAGCTGCACCTGCAGCACTGATACGGAGCGTCCAACCCATGAGTACCCGTTTCGACCTGCCCGAGCGCGATCCACTCGGTTCTGACATCGCCACCGTGGTGGCCACTCCCGTCGTGCCACCGCCCAGCGAAAGCGCGGTGTCCTGGGGCGCCATTTTCGCCGGCGCCGTTGCGGCCGCCGCACTGTCGCTGATCCTGCTGATCCTGGGTGTTGGCCTCGGCTTGTCCTCGGTTTCGCCCTGGTCGTTCGAAGGGGTGTCCAAGGAAACCTTCGGCTGGACCAGCGTCGCGTGGCTGACCTTCACCGCGCTGGCCGCTTCCGGTCTTGGCGGCTACCTGGCCGGTCGCCTGCGCACCAAGTGGACGCAGCTGCACGGTGATGAAACCTACTTCCGCGACACCGCGCACGGCTTCGTGTCCTGGGCTGTGGCGACCCTGCTCACTGCTGGCCTGTTGACCTCGGCCATCGGTGGCGTGCTGGGCGCCGGCGCAAAGGTTGCCGGCGCGACCGCAGGCGCCGCTGCCACCACTGCCGGTGCTGCCGTGGCCGGAGCTGGCAGCGCTGCTGCAGGCGCACCGGAGAGCGACCTCAACTACTGGGTGGATTCGCTGTTCCGCGGGGCCACCACGGCGGGCCCGGACGCTGCCGGTGCACCTCCGGTTGCGCCGGCAGCGGGCGCAGCGCCGGGTACCAGCCCAATGGACCC